>WJKO01000482.1 GCA_014729055.1 Promethearchaeota archaeon
ACGTTTAGTAAATAATCAAAAAACATCTATTGTCCCCACGTATGTGGGGGTGAACCGGGAGATAAAAATGGATAAGAAAGCCGTTCCACATTGTCCCCACGTATGTGGGGGTGAACCGAAAAGAAAAGCTGTATCTAATCAACTGAAATCATTGTCCCCACGTATGTGGGGGTGAACCGACATTAATAATCTTCTCGAATTTGCAGAGTTCATTGTCCCCACGTATGTGGGGGTGAACCGTCTCACAATAGTTACACGCTCGTCCCACGTTTATTGTCCCCACGTATGTGGGGGTGAACCGGAAACAAATACGTTAAAGCAAATAGCAAAAAAATTGTCCCCACGTATGTGGGGGTGAACCGTAGCATTATTAAGAGCAGAAGCAGCATAAGCGATTGTCCCCACGTATGTGGGGGTGAACCGCTGAAAAAGCTAGCTTAAACGATAAAAACATTATTGTCCCCACGTATGTGGGGGTGAACCGTTGCGACTTAAACATTTTATGCATTTTTAGAATTATTATTGCTAATACCGAGATCGCAATAAACTCTAAAATCAGACAATAAATCAGGAAGCACGAATAATCGCTCGTATTCTTGTGTTCCAGTCATTCAGACATGTAAGTTATGCTCAAGCTCTTTTAATTGCATGTCAAGTCGTTCCGCTTCGGATTTGCTTAAATGTGTATCTATGTCATCCGCCGTCAATGTAGTTAACGTGTCCTTTATGTCACCAAGCGAGTTCGGGATGTCCAGCAGTGCACAGATCCTCTTGACCTTGAGCAACAATTCCAAGATATCTGCGAGTTTCCATTCAAGGTCAATGTAGTCCTTTAACTTCACAATTAACTCCCCGAGTTCAAAAAATTTCAAGTCACGATTTCGCGTATTCTGGATTCCGTTTTTTACTTTATGCTCATCATATTTATAATCTGATAATATCTGTACCCGTAAATCGTCTATTTTAACGAAGACAGGCAATATTGGGTCAATATACACATTTTTTGCCTTTAATTTACCGACTGAGGTTGAGGTCAAATTTGCATTCAGCACCTTCTGTAATGCCTCTTTGATGTGATACGGCGCAAAATATGCTTCTAAGGTGATCTGTGTTTTTACCATAGACGTCAATACGGGATCCCACGTTTCAACGTTCCGTAAATTCTTCAAGCGTGCTTTCGGGACATAAATGGTTTCTTTGTATGTTTCAGTTCTTTTGCCGATGACATGGGTTATAACCGCAACACAATATCCTTCCGAATCGGATATATATGCAAAATGCAATTTTTTAAAGACAGTTCCGTTGAGCTGAAAGGTTGCGGACTTGGTTAAGATCTGCATATCAGAATTCAGCGGCAAGATGGTAACACAAATAACCTCGATTGTTTGAGAACTAGTATTCGATAAAAATACGGAGATAAAATTGTCATCGACATTAAAATGGTAGTGCAGTATTTTTTTCTCAAGCATTTGATTCATTATAAACAATCCTTTGGGTGTTCAATAATAAAAATAAACAGATGTATTGTATGTTATTTGTTCATATTAACAATCGATCAGACAATATGTCCTGTTAATTTGAGCACAATGTAAATCACGACCATTGAAACCAAAAATATCACCGAAATCCACTTTTTTACCTTGAGATAATCGTCAGAGCTCAGTAAATTGTCGGTTGAAACATATGTACTTTTTACGACTTCGAGTTCTGTGGCTTGTTGTATTGTGCTGCCGCTTGCAGCCCCCATTATGCCATTTATCGCAAGCTTTTTTCTGAGATTTCCTACTATAACGTCAGGACGCGGATATTTGTCCTCAGTTTCGCTGAATTCGTCTATAAAGTTGACTTGCCGCGTGTTCGATCTGAATAGTCTCTTGGTAAATTTTCCTTTAATCTTTTGAATTAGGTCCGTAATTGCCCTCGATGATTGTTTTTGGGAATATCCCATCGAGTTGGCTGTAAGCTGGACCACAGCACTTTTTAGTCCCTTTGGTTTTATCGCACCTTCATATACTTTGTAGAGTAATTCACCCAGACCAAATGCAAGCAATTCAATAAAGATAATCTGGTTGGTATTATATCCCAGCCATGTATACTGAGCTAATATGTCTAATGCTCCCGAATTGACAAGATTCAAAAACAACATGATAATGCCTGAATAGCTGGTGACTCCGAACACATTTTGCCACATTTTAATGTTATCATTAAATTCTTCGCGCTTTCTCTTCTGAATGACGTAATTTCCGAACGCAGAGAATCCAACTGTTGCAGATACGACCATAATGAGTGTACCAGGCATATGGAAGATCATACCCCAGTCAATTTTGCCCGTCAGCTGGTATGTCATATAATCGGAACGAACAATCGTAATGCTTTGCTGACCCAAAAACCCAAACTCGTCCGTTGCGTAAAATGTAATCGTAACCGTTGCATTATATGCATTATCCCAAGCGATTTGGTTGAGGTTGCCTGCAAGTTCCGAAATCGGATATTCTGATTTTCCGCCGTCGAGCGTATACCAAAGCGTATAATCCTGTAATTCGCTAACTTCGACAATAAACATAGGTGCTATATCATGGATCTCTTCGTTTGCTAATGGTGACATAATGGTAATAATCGGTGGGGTGGTATCTTTCAGCACGGTCACATTAGTTTCATAAATGTTCCCATATATAGACTCCGTAAAGAATGTAATGGTAATTTCACCGTCTTCAATCCTATCCCAAATGGTGTGATTAATCTCGCCGTTATATTCCAGAACGGGAATGCTTGTATTCGCAAATTCATACCAAACTTGGTCAAGTAAGGTTTCATTCACGTTTAAGGAGTATATGGGCACTTCGGTCGAATAATAGTCTCCGTCATATATATGTTCGATTTCGGGCACGATTTCTGAACTCTTCTTCTCGATTGTCGTTGAGATCAATTGTTCATTCCCCGCGCTGTCATTAATATGAAATATTATCATGTGTTCTCCGTATTCTAAAGCATTCCATAGCGATACTGGCAAGGAACCTTGAGCAGATGATAATGTATATGATTCGGATTGTACATCGGATTTTACCAGAATTGTATCAAGATGTTCCTCTACAATGTCCAATTCATAGGATGGAGACGTCTCATAGCAATCAGTGGAATCTATCGGCGTCAATATGTCCACAACGGGCTTCACGGTGTCTTTTACCACATTGAGTTGAATAATCTCTCCTACATTTCCCGAATAGTCTACGGCTTTTAGATAAATGCTAACCGCTCCCTCCTCTAAATTATACCACATCGGTATTGAAATCGTCCCAAAAAAGGCAGGATTTGTACCCGATACCTCAGTGAGTTCATAATATGATATTCCGTCAAAACTATATGCAATAGTCCCCATCACATTTTCATCAATAATGCCCGATAATGACGGAACTGACGCATAGTAACTTGCTTCCAACGGTTCAAGAGAAATTTCAGGCGGTGTCCGATCGATATATGCGGTGAAACTATCTAACGCTTGGTTATCAATTGTGTCATTTGCGCCATAATAGACCATTATATCTCCTTCTGACAGCTGACACCATGCCGAGGTCCATACAGCCCAGTCAACACATGTCGTATTAAGGTTATAGAGGTGCGACATGGACTGATCTTGTTCGAGAAAATAGGTCTCATCCTCTAGCTCAACAAATACACAATTGGTTTCTTCGTCAACGGATATACATATTTCGGGCGCCTCCGAATATCTGTTGAGTAAGTTTGCGGGATGATAGGTCATGAGCGGAGCGGTTGAGTCTTTTGTGATTTTAAGGTTGGTTAACACAGCTTGGTTCATACTGACATCAGTAGCGATAATTTGGGCATTATGGCTACCCTCTGCAAATATAGCATTCCATTGATTTGACCAATCAAAATTGCTCCCGTTTAATACGTAAATATCTCCCATCTCTCCTTCATCACCGGAATCCATAAAGTCATAATAGTAATTTACCCCGGAATTTTCAATTTTTAACTCAACATCTTCAATACTATTGATTTCAATTACCTCAATCGTAAGTTCAGGCGCATCGGATGAATATTTGTTATTCTCTAGGTCCGTCATAAGATTGATAATAGGGTCGGTAGTATCAACGGTGGTTATGTCAAAGTCATAGGAAGTAACACCGGCATCAGAATAGCCTGGAGTTCCATCATATCCATCAGATATGTCTAATCTACAATGATGAGTCCCAAGTGTTTGAGCAAGCTGATCAAAATCAAGATTTTCTGGAGAGTCTTCTTCCCAAGTTCCTGATTGAACTAAGGTCCCTCCATTATAATTCCCGTCGCAATTAATGAGTAATTTATACGTTCTGTCTTGTTCAAAGTATCCATCATTGACGGTGAATGGCTGTAAATTGTTACTACTCATATATTCCAAATTTTGGGGTGTAAAAGAAACGATTGGTTTATCGTTTAAGACGGTGACATCAGTGGAAAAAGAATTAGTGAGGGCTTCTGCCTCATTCCAAGCATCCTTAAGGGAAAGTACATAGGTATGAATCCCTGCAGGAACATCGGAGAGAGCATAATGAATTTGTCCATACTGCTCTGATTCCGGTAAATATATTCCCTGTTGGTATGTTCCCGATGCACCCGTTCCTTGTAGTTTGTAATAGAGTTTTCCCTCTTTCGTCAGATCATCGAACGCACTAAAATCTAAGTTCAATGTATCCTCGTAGTTGATGAGCAAATCTTCATTTCCAGACACTTCGGGATTTGTATTTCCATACACATCAATTTCAATTATGCGTAGATGGATTTTTGCTTTATCCGAACTTTCATCACTTTTAAATTTGCCCGTGTATCCTAATTCAAATTTTAATCTGAACCGATTATAATCACCGATTTCTTGCAAGTTATCAATGGAACTAACATCATCGATATAATAGGTGAAAATATAATTATCACCATCATATAGTAAATTGGTTTGACTATCTGGCATGTCGTTGGTAAAATCGCTATAATATATGTAATGGTTACCTTCATATGCATCTGTGGAATAATAACAATATATAGGGTTATCATATGGATAAGATACTAATCTTAAATACCATGAGGAAATGCCATGCATTCCTTCAGTGCATGTTCCACAATTGAGATCAGATAAATAAATCTTGATTTTTGCCTGTTGAATATCTTTATGAAGACAAGTTTGAAAACTAACAGCGCGTTGCATGTCAACTTGGTATTTCCATAGAGATATTATACTCTTTGAACAATACATTTCAGCATATTGATTTTCATTTATCTGGTTATCATTAATATATCCTTCTCCTGTTATCCTTTCAAAACCTCCAATATTATCGATGTGTGTCAATCCCTCATATTCATAAATATATGCTTCAGCTGAATCATGTGTAGCAATTATTCTAGGCGTATAAATTATCGTAAATATAACGAGCAATCCAAATAAGATCTTGGTATTATTTCTCATGTTTTATGCCTCCTGGAACAGATTGTTTGTGTTAATATCTTGCATGTGGATAATCTGTTGGGAAATTTCTCCTCCCAACAAGTTAATGTTAATAAGCGAGGTTAATTCCAATTTTTTTCTCAATAAGGTTGGAGATAATGATTCCAAAAACTCGATGTCTTCCGAAAACGCAGTATACTCGTGTTTAATTACCCCGATATTTCCCAAAACTTCTTCAATTTGTCGGATCTCCGCCATACTCTCATCGAGTTTTCCTTCAACGTTCTCAATTCTCGGCTTCAGTTTATCCTCAAACTCCTCTCCTATTCCTAATGTATCAATTAATTCTTTTCTTTCATAATATAGGTCTGAATACTCCTTTAATTTTGCTTGAATCGGGTTTCCTGGAGCGCAGATTTTTTCCGCCTTTCGTTGAAGCCGTTTTATCTCTACAAGCATAGCATGTATCAGTTTCAAAGCCTCTTGTCTGTTTGAAAGGTCTTCGGTGACTTTTATTTGTAGTTCAGAGCTTAATTTTCCCAATATGCCTTGGATGTTATTAAACACCCCCCTCAATGTTTCTTTCTTCACATACGTCTGGAGTGCTCTAATCTTGCCGAAAGCTGTGCCAATCAATTCTTCTATAAGCAAAATAATCGAGCCAGGTCTTACCAATTCATTCAGCTCTTGTGTCATTTTGCCCATATTAACTGAAGGTTTTAGTGTTGATCCGCAGTTACATATTGAATTGTATAATTCATTTTCTTTTGCACAGGTTGGACAGATATTAGTAAGAAACTCATAGATATTCACAATATAACCCCCTTTTCTTTCGCATAATTCACAAAGTCCCGTGCAATAAGCACTTTGTACCCTATTAACGATCGTAATCCCTCATAAAAAGCGAATTCAACGTCAGCGCGCAGTCCGCTACATTCTACGGTGATGCTGTGCTGCTTTTTACTGATGGTATTATTGGTAATTCCGCCTATATGGACATCATCCCCCAGTTCTGTATATTTTAATTCAGACTTCAAGGATTCGTCGATGAGCGCTATATCCGCACCTCCATCAATAAATGCATTCACGTTCTTACCTCCTACCTTTACGGGAGCGACAATTGGTTTGTGATATTTTTGTGCCAAAAAGACGCGATTTGTGGCATCTTGTTCATATTTTGCACATTCGTTTATCACATGGTCTGCCAATTGCATGAGTGCTTTGGATTTTGTCACATGATTGAGTTTTTTCATTGACGCTTTAATACTTTTAAGCTGTTCTTCCATGTTGTCCAGCTCTGATTTGATGGATTCTTTAAGGATCGAGCTGCGATCCGCATAATGTTGAGTTATCCGTATCGGAATGAGTGATGGACCTTTATCAAGCCGTGCCATAAGTACATCTCCGTATAAAAAGTCGGAGACATCGAAGTCGCAAGGAATTCTGATGGTTCCCCCGCGGAATTCCATATCTATATATTTCTCATAGACATGTGCGTTGATCTTTACCAAACTATTGTCTTGACCTATAACATATATTTCATTCATTTTTTTTTCCCTCATAACTTACACTAATTAACATAGCTGTGTCTATTTAAATCAAAAAAAAAATGATTTAAACGGAAGTATGCTTTTCCCATTGCAATGAGGTTTTCCTATCATTTAAACAGGAGGTCAATCAAATATTGAACATTTCTAGCGGTTAAGTTTACTCAATACTATATTTAAGAGCGGACATAATGGTGTGCGAATGTGTTTTTTGTGTGGTATTACAATGGTTATGGGCAGTCATATAACTTTAATTATATATAAAAATTACACCATTATGAGATCAAAGAAATATCAAAAGCGTCATATGTTGATGAGAGCAAAATCATATCTGATAAGTGAAAAGATAATAAAAGAGAGATGATATGATATTGATATGGGAGAGAGAACTCGATCACTTCGTCCATTTTGGTTTACGACGACTCCTTCGAAGGCGGGGGATTCCTACTATTTTATGGTGCCCGCATTTGCGATTCACAACAAGTATATTTATGTGGATCGGGAATATAAGGTGTATTTTGAGGAAACGGAAAAGATCGATGATATTCATTCCGTTACGCTTGACGAGATAGAGGGTTTTCTTAATTTTAAGTCGAAACCAGCAAAATCGGGGACAAATTATCGGTTTACGATTCCGGCATTTCTGGTAAAGAATAACTACATTGCCCCGGAGGATAAAAGAGAATACTGGATCTTTGTCGTCGAATAGAGAACATGCGAATTTGAAGCAAGGAAATGGAGCTAATTTTATTCCGGGGTTATGCTTTTAGTTACGTTTTTTCCCCGCCTCCGCCTGTGCAATTTTCCCGAGAATGATGTGACCAATGCTATCATATCTTGTACGAGCATCTGGTTGAATCCGATTTCTTTTGCGACTTGGACCACTTCATAATCGATATTGTTTATTGCAAACACATCGAGGATGATTCTGGTTCCGAACCTGGCGAGTCTGTCCAAATATGTCACATATACTTTATCGAACTTTCCGCTTAGACTGTCTTTTACGAGCCTTCGCAGTCCTTTACGTATATCATTGAGTCCGCTACCGATGTCCTTATAGATGATCGGTGTATATCCGTCTTTTTCTGCTTTTTGTTTTAAAAAAAGGATCTGTCGTGTTAGATCGGCTTTCTGCTTATGTGATGAGACTCTTCCGTATATAGCAGCTATCTTGGTTCTCTTCTTTTTTACTATCGTATAAACGCCGGTTTTTCTAAAGGTAAACAGCGCCTCTTTATCATATCTTCGATGATTTCCAATAGTTCTGAACGCTTTAAGTCGGTTAAGTTTATCCCATCGCCGTAAAGTCTTTATGGAAACGCCCAATATGTTTGCAGCCTCTCCAATTGCTACGAGCATGTATTAATATCAGATCAACGGTATAAAAGGATAAATATTATGACTATATTTGTCTAGATTTCTTATTACTAGTCATCATGGTAAATAAATCTTATTTTTAGATACATATTCCGAAACTGAGCGTTAATTTCCTATTCATTGAGTACATTTTATAGAATTCCATATTACTTCCGTAATATTTCATGTATGTTTAGACTACGAAAATTTAGTACCTAATTTGTTATTTTTCTATTGTATCTAAAGGAATTTAAAATAAGAGTTGACTGCAAAAGCAGAAAAAATCGAACTTAACAAGCAGTTTAAGACGCGAATAAGTGATAATAAAAAAGAAATCTTTTAAAAAGAGATGAGAAAAAAAGATATTGGTGATATTATTAAGGCTGTTCAGATATTATTAAGGTTTTTTTTCGCGATTTGGTTTTTTTCAATAATTGATCTATGTAGTTAGCAGCAGTGCGTCCGTGCCCCATTGCGTCAATCACAGTGCCTCCACGCCCTCTATGTTGATTACCAATTATATCTCCGCCAGCGAATACTGGACAATCAGATACCGATTTCACCTTCAGCGTTTTGGGATCTACGATAATATATCCTCGACGGTCAATGTCAAGACACTTAGTTCTTTTTGGTAACAACGGATTCGGATTCTGTCCAATAGCAATGATAAATGTATCATAATCAGAAGTTGCAATTTGACCCGTTTCAACTGGTATTTGTCTGCCAGATCTATCTAATTCGTCGCTAAGTACGTTTATCGAGTATTTCACCTTTTGTAGAATCCCATTTTTTCCTAGTAACTCAATGGGGTTATTAAGCTCTTTAAAGTTCACACCTTCTTCCAGTGCATGATGGATTTCTGCTTTTCGTGCTGGCATATATTCTCTTGTTCTTCGGTAATATAGATCCACATCAGCACCTAGTCGTAATGAGACACGGGCACAGTCCATTGCCACATTCCCGCCGCCAACAACGGCAACTTTATCTCCAACCTCTATGGGAGTACTATATTGCGGAAACTTATTCGCTCCCATTAAATTAATACGTACTAAAAACTCATTAGCAGTATATACACCAACTAAATCTTCGCCAGGAATATTCATGAAACGCGGTAATCCTGCCCCTATACCGATGAATACAGCATCGTTGACATTTTTTAAATCCTCAAACGAGATTGTTGAACCAATTAGAGTGTTATATTGGATTTTTACCCCCATTTTTTCGAGCTTAAGTATTTCATTTCTAACGATATCCTTTGGTAACCGAAAAGCAGGTATCCCATATACTAAAACTCCGCCTAATACGTGAAGAGCTTCATATAATGTCACATCATACCCCATCTTTCTCAGATCCGCAGCAGCTGTTATTCCAGAGGGCCCAGATCCAACAATCGCAACAGATTTTCCGTTTTCTTGAATATCATATGAAGGCATTATTCGTTTTTCAGCTGCCCAATCACCAATAAAACGTTCAAGATTTCCAATTGCTACGGGATCAGAACCATCTTTAATCCCGCAAATGCATGATCCCTCGCATTGACTTTCTTGAGGACAGACTCGTCCTGTAATTCGTGGGAAAAGTAAAGCATCGGACAATACCCTATATGATTCTCGGAAATCTCCTTTACTAATATGTTTGATAAAGTCTGGGATATTAACGCCAACAGGACATCCATCATTACGACATTTAGGCTTTTTACACCCGAAACATCTTGACGCTTCTTCGATAGCTTGTTCTGCGGTATATCCTAAAGCAACTTCGTTAAAATTCTTGATCCGTATTTTTGGATCTTGTCTGGGCATTTTCATTTTATTAGGTCTCTTCATTTCTACCAACCCACAATTTCCATATATTTTACTGCTTCGACTTCTTTGGGTTTATATTGCCTTGTTCTTCTCATAATGGATTCAAAATCGACGCAATGACCATTGAATACCGGTCCATCAACACATGTAAATTTAGTTTCAAATTTTTTCTTCTTAGGATTGTAAATGCGAACTCTACAACCGCCACACATACCTGTTCCATCGACCATGATGGTATTCAAGCTTACTAAAGTTTTCGGGATCGTAGGAACATAATCAGAACTAGGATCATAATGTCCGTTACCTGCCATGACATTCACAATAGACCACATCATCGGCAATGGACCTACCGTTACAACTTCAGCAATATCCTCGAATTTATATCTCCCGACCAATGATTGAGGTCCGTATGTTGTATATTTTTGCAGTTTATCCGTTATTTTTTTATTATCCTTGTTTAGAAGATTTGAGCGTCCAAAGAGTGCCTCTAAAAGATAGTTCACAAATCCACCATATTTCTTTGATCCATCCTTTTTCATTCGATAAAAGCATTCTTCGCCATTATCTAAATGAGTATAAGAACCATCATCTGTACTGACATAAAATTCATCGCTAACCGATTTCATTTCATCTTCTAAGATAAGTACATCTTTAGATTTCGCACCCAGAATGGAGATAACATGATTTCCGATTTCTTTTAATGCCTTTACTTTGGCGTAAATTGAAGCTAAACCCACCCCACCGCCTACACAAATAACAGGTTTATCATATTTCTTTATATGTATAGGATTACCTAATGGACCCAATAAGTCCAAAATATAATCATTTTCATTTAAAGTGGCTAATTCTTGTGTTGTTTTTCCAACAACTTGATAGATGAGACGAATAGATCCTTTCTCTGGGTACATATCGGCTATTGTTAAAGGTATACGTTCGCCCCGTTCGTGTAGTCTCAGAACAACAAATTGCCCGGGTGATGCTTCTCTTGCGACATCCGCTGCACTGACTTCAATACTAATAATCGCATCTTGATTATCAGTTTTGTGTACTAGTACTTCTTTATTGAGAATCTTGAAATTTTTACCGAAATATTTGCCTGCAAAATAATTTTCCAGATTCCTAACAAAAACACTAACATGTTTATCGTCGTAAGATGTATTTTTTGACCAGTGTTCTGGCTTCAACATTATCTTTAAGCGTTCCAAAAATTTGTGGTCAACTGGTATTAGTTCTTGGCTAGAAACTATTGACCCACCAGACCAAGTAGAACTGCCTTTAGAATATGTCAAATTTCCATGAAAGGTATTTAAAGATAAGGCGTCCGTAAATGTAAAAGGTTTCTTATTTCTTACTTCACCTATTATTACCTCCAGAAAATCTTCATGAGTGAGAACACCATTTGCACGATATTCTTCCCGCCATAGATCAAAATATATACATGTTTCTTGTCTTTCTATGTCTTCCACGTGAATCTTGTTTTGATTCATAAGGATATTGATGAGTGGTTTATAAAAATCAACCCATTCAAACTCCAGCTTGGTATTTTCTTTCTTTTTCTTTTCATATTCAAACATATCAGATTCAGATTTCGATTCAGATTCAGATACGGATGAGCTATTTTTTTCTTCAAATATGCTATGATACACCATTTTAGCGAAGGATATAATCAAATCTGGTTGGTACATTGTTTCACGAGACCAATCAGTAATATCCAACTCTTTTTTAAGATCCTCATAAAACTCATTGTCACATAAAATAACGCTTTTTGGAGCCGAACCTTGCCCTCTCGACCAAGTATAAGAATCACTCGAATATCCCAAACTACCATTATAAGAGTTTAGGCACATAACTTCTGCAAAGGTCAACGGGTTAGCGTTTTCTACAATACCTACAATTAATTCAACGCAACGTTCAAAAACTCTTTTATCATCAACCTTATATGGCACATCCCAAATATTGAAGTATATACAAGTTTGCTGTTTTTTTAATGTTGCAATATCAACCATTTCGCAGTCAATTAATGCATCTATTAGCGGATCATAAAAATCCGCGTGCTCAAAGTCCCCTGGATCCGTATATAGTTCCTTTTCTACGGATAAAGAAGACTTCTGTTTGTTATTTTTTGTTTGTGTCATTTTATTATTTTCACCATGTTGTATTTATTATTGATCATAATATATATCTAATCGTAGTATAGTATATACGGCGTATATACTGCATATATCATCAATATATACTCAAATATTTTTTATACTCAATAATGCATTTAAGTCGTTCAAAACAAGGAAAATTCTCTTTACTTAAAGGTAATAAAACCTATTAATACATTAATATGCTATAAAAATATAATTAAAAGATATATACTCATATATACATGTAGAAACGGGATTATTCATGGAAGAACGAAAACTGATGAAATTAGGCAGATCTTCTTTGGTCATCTCGCTGCCAAAGAATTGGATCGACCTCAATAATTTAAAACAGGGTGACAAACTCTCTGTAGAAGTGCAAGGGGATCATTCACTTTCAGTATATCCAAGCATTAAAGAAAAAAAAAAAGAAAAAAACATCACCTTACATATAGATGTTAATGAGGATCAAAACTCAATTTCACGTAGTATAATTGCTTGTTATCTTAATGGATATTCATCAATTCGCTTGGTCTCCCGAAAGATATTTACTACACCCCAGCAGCGAGCGATACGTCATGTAGCTCGTATTCTATTTTTGCGTATTATGGAATCAGATAGCAAAAACATTCAGATGAAAACCCTCGTAGATGAGTCAAGGACCTCAATTCTTTCAAACTTAGATAGAATGCATATGATAGCAGTGTCTATGTGTCGAGATGCGTTGAACGCTCTATTTGAATTAGATAAAGCTCTCGCGAAAACAGTCTATTCGCTTGATGATGATGTTGATCAATTTTGTTTTTTTATTCTTAGAATTTTGCGTACGGTTTCAAATGATCCTGCTTTGTTGAAAAAGTTAAATCTTGAACCGATTGATTGCCAAGATTATCAAGTACTGACTTATCGAATTGAACACGTAGCAGACCATGCGGCGAGCATTGCAAAGAAC
>WJKO01000483.1 GCA_014729055.1 Promethearchaeota archaeon
ATTTAGAGCTACCTTGGTCTATTTTTCGCCTAATCCTTCTATTTTATTTATACAATCGTCCAAAAAATCGGCGTTTCTAAAAGTAGGTTCATTTTTCAATTCAATGATAATATGTTTCAGTAAAATCTGGAAAATTCGTATTTTAATATCTTCATCAGTATCTCTGAATTCATAGAACGGTTTATTCATCTCCCGTTGAAAATTGGTTAAAGCTCTATCTAGAACGGGTGCCAGATCTTCTGGTTTAACATTCGGTTGGTATTCTTGTACAATATTATGCAATAGATCTAACAAACCTTGACGTTCCGTAATTATTTTACTCATTCGATATTCACATCCAATAATACAAATTATAACATGACTTAAATATAATTTTGAAACTAAATCTTAAGATATATGCCGTTTTGTTTCATAAATTTCGTAAGATCATGAAATCAACTATAAAAATTATGATGATTTTATGCGATCATACATCCGAGAAACTCTTTAAAAAAGATTTCGTCTATATATGTTAAGGCAAAAACGCATTTAATAAGCTTATCATTAAAAAAATTGATTCGTTTAAAATTGATTTCATATAAAAAATTGATTCGTTATGAATTTGAACGATAAAGATTATCCGATAGAAGTTATAATAAAGAAGAAAAACTTACCAGATAAACCCGGGATATATATCTTTAAAGATAAGAGTGGTACTACCATATACATCGGTAAAGCAAAATCGTTAAAAAACCGGGTTCCACAGTATTTTAAACGGATCAAATACAGCGATACGCACGATGAAGTGTTATATGGCCAGAAGATCCAGAAGCTTGTGGCAAATATAGCAGATATCGACTTTATCATTACGGAAAACGAAAAAGAGGCGCTTATTCTCGAAAATGACATGGTAAAGAAACATCAACCCAAGTTTAATGTGCTTTTGAAGGATGATAAATCATTTCCTTGGATTTTGATAACATATTCAGAGAAATTCCCGCGAATTAAAGTCATCCGACAACCGAGAACAATAAAGAATGCCGATAATAAAAATTTACAATCTACTAAAAATAAGTTCTTTGGACCTTATATTGATGTATCTTCGATGAGAAAAACGCTAAAATCTCTAAGAAAATTATTTCCATATTGTTCATGTAAGAGTCCATGTAAAGTACGAAAAAGATCTTGCTTAAATTATCAGATTGACCTCTGTCCTGCCCCGTGTGATGGGAAAATAACTCGAGAAAAATATTTAGAGAACATTAATAATATTGAACGAGTTCTTAGCGGTGATATTGAAGGTATTATACAAGATATGGAAGCAAAAATGCAAAAAGCGTCCGAAGAACTTAATTTTGAATTAGCTGCAGAATATCGAGACACTATTTCTGGTTTGCGGAAGATGAATCGAAAGCAAGCAATTGTAAATTACGAGGACTCAGAAAAAATAAACCGCGATATTGTCGGTTGTTATGATACTTTAAAGAAAATTGGTATTCTGATTATGCATGTGCGGAACGGAAGACTGATCGGTAAAACACCGTCAATAATTAACAGCGACGAGAAATGGGGCAATGATAAGGAAATTTTGGTCTCATTTTTAGAGCAATTCTATCTCAGTGGGTTGCATTCGTTACCCGAGGAAATAATCATACCGCGAAAGTTCTTTCAAAAAACGACTAATTCAAATAATCATGAACATATTAAGTATTCAATAAAGACACTTGAAAATACACTTGAAGACCGCTATAAACAATCTGTAAAGATTCGTCCACCCGGCACAGGTTCATATACAAAAAGCTTGCTAAGAATTGCCTTAAAAAATGTCAAACTCATGGTTAAGCTTGAACAAGAATATGATAAACTAATGACAGAAGCTGACGTGTTGACGGAGTTGGGCTTTGACGAAACATATCTTGCCAACATGAATCCAAAGGAACGTAATCTACTGCTGGGGTTGAAAGAGATCATGGATATTTGTGACCTTGATAGTTTACCGAGATATGTGGAGGGCTTTGATGTAAGCAATTGGCAGCAGAGCGATGCAACGGCATCAATGGTGTGCTTTATTGATGGAAAGCCGAGCAAAAGTAATTATCGGAGCTATCTCATTCGACAGAAAGATATTCAAGGAGACTTTGCCATGATACAAGAGGTTATTGAAAGGAGATACACACGAATTTTACGCGAGAAGAAAAATCATCCCGATCTCGTTGTGATAGACGGCGGAAAAATTCAGGTTAACGCAGCAGTAGATGTCCTTAATGATTTAAAATTAGATATCCCTATTGTGGGACTTGAAAAACGAAAAACACATACTAAAATCGATAAAGTCGTCTATCAGGAAAAGGATAAAGATACTAAAAAAACTCGCATTATTAGTAAGAAATTAAAGGAAGATACGTACGCATACAAGATATTGCAACATATCTCTACTGAATACCACAGACGGGCCATTCAACACCACCGAAAAAGGCGAATGAAAAGAATTCTGGAATCTCCGCTTGATGCAATTCCGGGTATTGGAAAGAAAACGCGAATCAAGATATTGGAACACTTTGGGTCATTAGAAAGCGTAAAAAACGCAGAATTGAAAGATTTTCAAGCATTATTGGGAACAAAAAGAGGTAAAAACATCTTTAATGGTATTAAAAAGAATTTAAAATAGATAAAAATTCATAAAAAAACTATAGATAACAGACTACTTTTCTTTTCAAATAGTTAAAAAACTTTAATGACCATAAAAGAAATATGAAAGAGATCCAGTTACTAAATGGAATATGGAAATGCAAATCCGACCCAGAAGAACTCGGTGCATTGAATAATTATTTTGGTGCTGATTTTAATGACGATGATTGGTATGATATCAAGGTGCCGGGCCACTGGCAAGATGAGGTCGAGGAATTAAAGGATTATAGCGGCACTGTCTGGTATAGAACGAAATTTAAAGTCCCCAATGATTTTCTCAAGGATGAAAATGAGCGAGTGCGTCTCTTATTCAAAGGAATTTTCTATAAATCTGAATATTATCTCAATGGTGAATTTTTAGGCACCCATGAAGGTTATTTTGATACGCATGGCTATGAAGTCGGTGATATGTTAGTGAAAGGAGATGATAAAGCTAATGTGCTAGCGGTCAAAGTGATCTGCGAAAATGAACCCGACATGAATAATAAAAAACAGATAATCGGGACATTCGGACATTGGGATGCTTCAGACCCCAACTTTAACGCAGGGGGTATTTGGAATGATGTTCTTCTATATAAAAGTGGAAATGCATATATAGAGCGATTGAAATTGATTACAAAACTAAAAAATGAAAACATGGCAACAGAGAAAATTTCAATTTTCTTAGATAGCGCTATTGACGCAGAATTGAAAGGTAAAATCTCGTTTACACCCCATAATTTTCAAGGAAATTCATATAGTCAAGATCTTGTAATTAAGGTAGAAAAGGGGAAAAACAAACACACCTTTGAACTTCCAATGAAGAATCCAGCCCTCTGGTGGACATGGGACTTGGGAAAACCGAATTTATATGATGTCAAACTTGAGTTGATAATGAATAATCAGATTACAGATGAATTAAAAACTCGAACAGGAATAAAAGAATTCAAAAATAACCGAAAGCAATATGGATTAATTAAGGGAGAAAAATGGAATATAGAGTTTAACAAAAAGCGATTCTTCCCAAAAGGAACTAACATTCCCCCATGGCAACATTTAGCAACGGGAAACAAAGAAAAGTTCAGTAAAAGACTCCAGATGTTGATTGATGCAAATATGAATATTATCCGAGTTCATGCACATATAGACAGAGATGAATTGCATCAAGCTTGTGATGAATTAGGAATTCTTATTTGGCAAGATCTTCCATTGCAGTGGTTTTATGCAAAATCAAAATTCGATCAAGCGAAATTAGATGCCAAGCGAGCCGTCCAGAAGATCCAACACCATCCGAGTCAAGCAATATGGTGTGCACATAATGAACCGATCAAATTCCCGAATGCAAAAGAGATTCTGAAAATGGTATTTTTCATTTTACTTTCTTCATGGTTTACTAATTTAATTCGTGCAAACCTATTAGGTCCTCTAATGAGTAGTTGGACGGGAATCGGGTTAAAAATAGTGAAAGAGATCATATTTATTATCATCTGGCTTGTGATCTACAATACGTTTGGAATTTTACTCGATTTAGAAATCCCTTCTTTGATTGCGTATAACTCAAATAGAAGCAACTTGGATCCACAACTCCATGATATCATGCGCGAAGAAGAAGAAAATCAAAATATGGTTATTCCTTACTCGGGCATTTGTAAAGGTGGCGTATGGCCCATGTTTAGCACGTATGCATATACTGATATTCATGCATATCCTGGTTGGTATGCAAGTTATTTCAAGGGATATCGGGGATTAAAGAAGTTTTTAAAACCAAGCTTGAGAAACCATGCACGATTTGTTACCGAATATGGTTCCCAAGCCCTTCCCTCTAAGGGAGTTATGTTTAGAATTTTAGAACCTGCTGAACGATGGCCTCTAAATTGGAAAAAACTCGCGAAAAAACACAGATGTCAACCCATGTTCTGCAAATGGTGGTTTCCACCAAAAATGGCAAAGAATTTGGAGGAATATATAGAATTAAGTCAAGATTATCAAGCGGAACAAGTCCATATGCAGACTGAGATATTTCGGAGACTCAAACATAATCCAATGGAAGGATTAATTACATTTCTGGGCTACGATTGCTTTCCCGCGGTTGATTGGAGTTTCATTGACATCGATTTAAAGCCAAAGAAAGCATATTATACCGTTCAAAAGGCATTTGAACCATTATATGCATTCTTAGATAAATGGCCGAAGAAAAAATACAAACCCGGAGATATATTTGAAAGTGACGTGTTTCTTACAAATGACTATTTAGAAGATAAAGAAGCTGTTAGCGTCCAATGGAAACTCTCTCGAGAGAATAAAAATATTATTCGCACGGGTGACTTTAAGACAAAAATTAAAGCAGATATGGTAAAAAAAATCGGCAAAATTGAATTTAAAATACCTGAAGAAAACCTTTATGAGGACGGAGAACATCACGAAATCTATCTTTCGATAAGCACGTTAAACCCAAGCGGAAAGCGAAAGGTCATTAACAATACCTATCGGATTGATATTAACAAGTATAAATGGCCGCATTAAGTTTAATGAGAAGAAAGAAAAAATTATAAATTCAAATATATGGTGGTTTAAATGGATATATGTCAATTTTGCGGAAGAGAATCAAGTGATCTTCAAAAGTGTCCACTATGTCTGCAATATTTATGCCCGGATCACTTTGACCCGACAAATCACGATTGTCCAAGACAACCTGCATTGAATCCCTATACATTAGGGAAAATTACTAATGAATCTAAAGAGCCCTCTATATCGGACGTCACCCAAAGTCAAGAAAACCTCAAAAAATTTATCAATAATGAATTATCGGATGTAGAAATCGAATCAGAACCCACTTCAAAATATGCTTTCAATATGGGTGTGGATAAAACAACAGAACAAGTCAAAGGAGAAGGAAGCATTACGGCGGATGATGATTATACAGAAATTGAAAACCCCATAGAAGGGGTCTATAATATTGAACATGAATATCAGGATCCAGATGGATACGCCCAACCAATTCAATTTATTAAACCGGATTGTGACTACGCTAAGAAATTGCACATTTTACCGAGTCGAACGAAAGAATGCTACTTTTGTGGTAAAGCGACGGATAAATCAAAGGGCGGAACATTTATATCATGTAGAAACGTGGAAGAGCGTTTGTTAACGAGCATGCGCCGTGGACTATTCGGCGGCTCAACTGATGGATTTTGGATCTGTAGTAATCCCGATTGTAAAATTAAGTGGAATTCAAAGGAACCCGTCTATTTAACATTCAAATCAGGTAAAATCTATAAATATGTACATCAGTGGAATATGAAAGCCGAATTAGACTGGGATTGATTACATTACATTTTACCTTAATAACCACAATTATTATAAAGCCACCGATAGATAGAAAATACGATAGTAGTCAGTAGTCTAAAGTTTACAGGTTGTTGAATATGAAAGAATTAAATGAAGTAGTTATTGTTGACTTTTTAAGAACACCCATGTCTCGTTCATCGACACACACCCCAGAGAAAGACATTTTTCTTAATTACCGGGCTGATGAATTGCTTGGTATGGTGATTAAAAAATTAATTGAGAGAGTGGGAATAAATCCAAGCCTCATAGACGATATGATTACAGGATGTGCCTTTCCCGTAGGAGAAAACTGGTTATATGGCGGGCGAAATCCCTTATTCTTATCGGAACTCCCATATACAATACCTGCTATGGCGATAGATCGCCAATGCGCAAGTTCCATGTCGTCTGTTCATATCGGCACCATGGAGATAATGACGGGAAACGCTGATATTATTCTTGCTTGCGGAATGGAGCACATGACCCGAGTTCCAATGGATTTTACAAAAAATACAGCAGTTGTCTTAAATGAAGACTTAATAGATTACAAAAATCATCCTGAATATAAAAAATACGATCTAAAGACAGGATTCTCTATGATCCAAACTGCCCAAAAACTGCACGAAATTTCAGGTATTACTCGAGAGGAAATGGATGAATGGGCATTACGATCACATAACAAAGCAATAGCGGCATTGGATGGAGGATTTTTCAATGATGAAATTCTACCTATAGAAGTAAAGCAGAATGAAAAGCAGATAAAGCTGGTTGAATACGACCAATCAATTCGACGTAATTCGAAATTGGAAATTATGAAAAAATTACGACCCGTTTCAAAAGGAATAACGCAAGATCCGCAGATCACTGCGGGAAATTCATCACCATTGAATGCAGGAGCTGGAGCAGCTATACTAATGTCAAAGAAGAAAGCAATAGAGTTGGGCTTAAGCCCACTGGCAAAAATCGTTTCTATGTCATGGGCTGCGGTGGATCCGAGCATTATGGGGACTGGTCCAGTGCCCGCAAGTCAAAAAGCATTAAAACGTGCGAATTTGCGAGTAGATGATATTGATTACTGGGAAATCAACGAAGCATTCGCAGTAGTCGCCTTAAATACAATTAAAGAACTTACCATTAATCCCGAAAAGGTGAACGTAAAAGGAGGAGCGATAGCTTTAGGTCATGCTTTGGGATTAACTGGTGTGAGGCTGGTTTCAACGCTTGCCCGTATTTTGCAAAAAGAAGGGGGTACCTATGGATTAGCGACACCATGTGTAGGTGGCGGTCAAGGCACAGCCACAATATTAGAGCGTTTATAATCCAAGTCAATAATGAGTTTTCATACTTATTCCTTCTATTTAATTGTTTTACTACATCAACTGCACTTTTTATTACTCTTAATTTTTCTTCTAGTTAATTTTTTACTTGTTAATTACTAATTACTAATTATGACTAAAAATAATAAACAACTCTGGCTTATTCCATATGCCCATTTAGACACACAATGGCGCTGGGAATATCCGACAACAATTAAAAAATACATTAAAAATACCTTAGACGAAAATATTTATTTGTTTGATAAATTTCCGGAATACGTTTTTAATTTTACGGGGGCAATACGCTATGCTATGATGAAAGAGTATTATCCAGAAAAGTTTGAGAAAATTAAGCCATATATAAAACAAGGACGCTGGAACCTAGCAGGCACTTGTCTAGATGAGACGGATACACTCTCTCCTTGCGTTGAGTCCATGATCAGGAATATACTTTATGGGGATCGTTGGGCACGAGAGGAATTTGGCATCAGTAGTAGAGATTACATGATTCCAGATTGCTTTGGATTTCCCGCAAATATGCCGAGTGTGTTAGCACATTGTGGACTTCATGGTTTTTCAACCCAGAAATTAACATGGGGGTCGGCGGTGGGTATCCCCTTTGAAATTGGTATTTGGGAAGGACCCGATGGTAATGGAATCGTGAGCGCTTTGAATCCAGGCGGTTACAACTGGAGAGTATTTCCTCCACTCCATTTAAATCCATGGAAAATCAAAAAGCTAAACAAATTGGGTGAAAAAACCGGGATTTGGAAATCATTTCAGTATTTTGGTGTTGGTGATATTGGAGGTGCTCCAACGGAGGGTTCAGTTAAACGAGCACTTTCAAGTATGGATCATGCAGAGGGTATCGATCCAGACTTGGAAATTAAACTTGGGTCCAGCGATGAGTTTTTCAGTGAGATTACAACTGAGGAGAGAAATAAGATGGACAACTATAAAGGAGATTTACTTCTGATCAACCATAGTGCTGGGTCACTTACGTCTGCCGCTGCAATGAAGCGATGGAACAGAAAGAATGAGCAGATGGCATTTGCCGCAGAAGGAGCTGCAATTACAGCATTATGGAAGGCGGGATTGCAGTATCCTACTCAGAAGATAAAATCAGCGTGGTTCCGAACAATCGGAAACCAAATGCATGATATACTACCAGGAACTTCAACTCCGATTGCATACGAATACTCTCACAACGATGAAGTTGTTGCACTCTTGACATGGACGTCGATATTAGAGGATTCAGCAAAGGCGGTTGCACCCTTCGTCAAGGGAAAAGGAAAGATCCTTGTATTTAATCCTCTTGGAGAGAAACGCAAGGATCCGGTGGACTTCAAATTAATAGACTGGAAAGAACAAGGTTTTGATAATCCAGTTATCGTTGGCGCCGATGGTGAAATCCTTCCGATGCAAATTAGGAAAACAGACGCTAAGAAATATATCGGAACGTTTAATCCAGAATTAAAACCATTTGGTTGGTCTCGATTTGAAATTCAAGAAGCTAAGGATGTAAAAGGATCGAGTGCAGAGGGCATGAATACAAAAAACGGCGTAACGCTGAATATCGTTGAAGATAATTATATATTGGAAAACTCAAAGTATCGGGTTACAATTGATAAGAAAGGTAAAATCGAGTCAATTTATCAGAAATCGATAGAAAAGGAACTATTGAAGAAACCTTTGGCGTATGAGTTTCAATCTGAACGACCTCGCTTGTTTCCAGCATGGAATATGGATTGGAGTGACCGAAAGAAGGACCCATATTTGAGAATCGAGGGTAATGGTGAAGTTAGCATACTAGAGGAAGGCCCTATTAGATGCACCATTCAAATAACAACTGACTTAAATGAATCAAAGCTCGTCAAGGAAGTCAGTTTATCTCAAGATTCAGATATTGTGGAATTTATAGAGAGAATTCACTGGAGGGAATTAGGATGTTCCCTTAGACTCGCTATAAATGCAAATATGCAAGAACCAGATGCAAATTTCAATTGGGAAACTGCACGGATCGAGCGCCCAGTAAATCATGAAAAGCTCTTTGAAATGCCTTCTCGGTATTGGGTTGACTTAAGAGAGAATGAATGGGGCATTTCATTAATTAATGATTCTAAAAACGCTTACGACCGACCACGTCCCGACACACTACGCCTCACCATGTTATATACTCCCGCTGTTCGACTTTTTATGGGATTTAAAGACCAGAAATGGCAAGATTGGGGTGAACATACAATCAAATATGCAATATATGGTCATAAAGGATCTTACGAGGGAACTGATCATTTTGCTCGGCTTTTCAACCTACCAACAAGGACATTCGAGATCATCAAAGATAAGACTTCTGAAAGTAAAAGCGATGTGTCTCTGCTGGAAATTGCTAATGAAAGAGTAGGAATTCTTGCCTTAAAGAAAGCCGAGGATAACGATGGACTTGTATTACGTTTATATGAGCGATGTGGAAAGGGTGCTGAATCGGATGTAAAATTTAATACCGAGATCCTTGAAGCACACGCAATTAATGGCTTAGAAGAAGTGATTGATGATACTGATTTCAACGGAAAAATATTGAAAGTAAAAATCGAGCCCAATTCAATAAGTTCCTATTTGATTAACCTTAAAGGTATAAAAGACATAAAAAAATCGGAAGATAATCCGTATGAACCCCTGAAATTGGATAGCAACCGAAAAATGTTTGGAGGTAATTCAGATGACACCGGTTTGTTTCCTGCTGAAATGGTGCCCGAGGTGATAAATGCAGGGACCATAGCGTATCATCTTGATGTCAACAATGAATATAATGCACTACAATGCAATAAACAAAAAATATCACTACCACACAATAGTAACACCCTTTCAATCTTAGTCGGCGCCGATGATGCTTTAGAGACAGAGATAAAATGGTTGGAAGACGGAGGGGGGATTCTAAAGACACAATCAATTCATGTGCCAAAAATGACCGGTTATCGCGGTCAGTGGGATAAAAGAATTTGGAAGTGGCAACCAAAGCGCCATTTAAAAAATAAACGTGATTATGTCTGGTTAAATAAATGTGTTGGTATTGAACCCGGTTATGTCAAGCGCGACCGAATAGAATGGTATTCTAATCATACACATAGAAATGGCGAAGATCAACCATATCAATACGGGTATATGTATACAATAGATTTGGATATTCCCGACGGCACTAGATCTCTTGAGCTTCCTGATGAGAGGCGTGTAAATATATTCGCAATGACTGCATCTCAACAAGATATAAAGTTAGAGGGATCGCAGTATTTAGTAGATAAATATGATTTCTAAGTTTTCTATAATTTCGAAATCATTTTTCTAATTCTTATTTTTTATCCAATTTAAGATGCGTCGTAGCGTTTTTTCCGTCAATTTGTTTTTATCATCAAATTTATGCCATATAGAATACGGATATTTTTGATCTCGCACAAATTGAGGCATATTTAGGCAAGATTCTACATATACGTTGCAAAATTCTTTCGTAAAAAAATCTTCGCTATATAGATTCCAATCGGAATATAACTGTCTCAAGCGTTCGGGATTTATAATTGCGTCATTTCCTTGTAATTTAATACAAACTAAGGTATTCAGCGCTATAATTCTTCCATGAATAAGAGGACGGTTCAGTATTCGTTCTAAATAGTAATAAAGTAGGTGTTCACCACCATCTAACACTCTCTCTGACAGATAATCGTAACATAGGGCTTGTGAATTGATCATTCTTGTGGAAATTATACTTATAGATTCGGGACTATCCATATCGAGTTCTATCGCCGTCTGGAGCAGTTCTTCGAAGTATGATGTAAGTCTTGCAAGCTGTTTCTCCTTAAGGTGTGCCTTCTTCATTAATGTGGCTATTTTCCAATCCCCTATGGCTGAGAAACCGCATAAAATATCCGCTATACCCCCTAAATTGAGGTGGGACGGAGCAGAATTTATATATTCTGGGCACAACGCTATGCGATCGATTCTACCTTTTTTATGAATGACGATCTTTCCAGCTTTCAATGAAGCTGTTGAATTAAGCCAAGCAGTAGTGGAGAGAATGGACGGTATCAATAAACAAGGGATTTTCCATTTTTTTGCCAGATATTTTCCTGCATCACAGACCATCCCACCACCTATAGCCAAAATTCCGTCAGCAGCCATATCCGAATCCTTTTTTAACGGTTTAAACTGTCCTGTTGCATTAAGATGGAGATGAAATCGGTTTTCTAACCTATCCAATTCTGCTTTTTGCACAGTGTCAATTATATATGGTTGAAGATCGAGAATTTCAGCTGTATTTCCAAGTTGCCCGGTGTTCATCTTGAAAGATGTCCACGCAGTATTACTGGATATGAAACATAGTTTCTTTACTTTCAGTCCGTCAAAAAATGGTCTATCGAAGTTCTGCACGTATGTGGTTTTTTTCATGAGTCGTTTTTTGACAAATTCAAAAAGGAATTTCAAGAACATAGATCCCATAATTTTTGATCCATTAAATTTCTAATTTATTCTAATTTATTCTATTTTGTTCTATTTGTTCTTGAAAATAATGCAAAATCCTTAATTAAATTCCCATATTCTTTAGACCATAAAAATGGCGGAACAAAATTTTATCTTGACGATGCTTTTTGGTTTTTTTTATACGTTCCAGATGCACATCTCTGAGGGGATGCAAAAGCATGGTATCGATGTTTTCAATAAAAAGAAACGGCAACAACTCAAAGGCAAAAAGAAAACTATTTGGATTATTGGCTTTATGCTGATGATAACCGTTGATATTCATCAGATTGTGGGATTAGCATTCGGAACTGTATCTCAATTTCTTGCTTTGTTTGGCTTAGGTTTGATATTCTTATGTATATATTCTGTGAAGTTAACCCATGAAACTTTGGAGCATATGGAACTCATTGGTATTTCTCTTATTATACTGGGCACATTAACGAACGGTGTGTTTTTAGCATTCCAAAAATCAATAGAATCTATCCCCGCAAACATGATTGTATTCTTAGTTATCTTTATAATTTCGATATTAATTGTAATATTACTCAGTGTTCTTTCTATTAAATTTGGGGCGAGTCCATCCATTTGTTTCGGGATCTCCTCAGCGATTTGTGCTGCCGTTAATCTAATATTTAAGCGGCTGGGTTATACAAATAATCTCTGGTTTCTTGGTATCTCGTTTGTTATGGGACTTTTTTCAATGATTTTTATGAATGTTGGCTTTGCAAGGGGGGCAGACGCTACAAAGCTCATTCCTTTCTATAACAGTGTCTATATTATTTATCCAACTGTAATTGAATCGATAATATTTGAGGATCCCGCCCTTAAAATACATTTTGTGCAATACATAGCAATCTTCTTTATCGTAGCCGGAGTGATATTGATCACTAAGAAAATAGCACATAAACCATGAAGAATAAGAGATTAAGAAATCCTATGATTTTTTTCATAAATTAAAAAGATATAAGATATAAATCACAACTCTTATAAGAAAATTGAAACGAAAATGGATTGGAAATGAAATTAGAAAGCAAAAATCTATACTTTATCTAACAATTTTTCCTTTTTTGACTTCTTATTTGCTCGTATGACTTTAATGATAATAACAGAAAAAACCACACCAACGAGAATAAATGCTATCAGCGCAAGCGGATTTGGACCGCCTTCTACAATGACCGTGACAAAAACACCTAAATTTATGCTTGTATGATTATTCCACAATACATAATGATATTCCATTTCTCCATAATTATTCTCATATAGATATTCATCATTATCGACGCCATGAACCGCTGTTAATGCCTCGTTTTCTGGAAAATCTCCCGACAAGTCATAAAAATCAGACCAAAGTGAAATTGTGGATTTATTAAACATCAAGATCCATAAATCAACGGGATCTCCTGAGGTGGTATCCCATTTAAAATTAAATCTTTGACCTTGATCAAATTGCACCGAATCTGTTACATACACACCCGGACTGAGTTCATAAGGGGTATCTTCTCTCCACGATTTTCCTGTACAGACACCGATTGATATGAAATTGCTGGAAACTAGAGCAACTATTAGAACATAATGGAAACCAATGTGTTTGCCAGTATGCAATTGACACTTCATATACAACTAATTCTCTGCTGAATTTTTAAGGATTTCTTCTGCATTTTTAAATAGGATTTTTTCAAGAATTGCCTCTGCAATTATTCCATCGTCGTAAATTTCTTGAAAATAGGATAATAATGGCGTTTTCTGACTAGCCACACAAATATCTGTGCCGAAATAGAGTCGGTCTTGAAAATTTTTCATAAATCTCAATCCGAATTCTTTATCTCTACTTATCGCATTATAACCGCTTTTCGCACTTAAGTCACCGTGCAGATTTGGATACGCCTTCATTAATTCAACAACACGGCCTTCTTTTTCTATAGGTCCGGTTGGATATCGACCACGTATTGATTCATCTTTAATTTGACCGATTTCTGACCAAAACGCCTGCGAATGTCCTAAAAAGGTGACATCAGGGAACGATTTGAGAGTCTCTTCCAATAAGGGTAATCGAGGTTCATCATACAATCCGTACATTCCGCCAATACTTGCTGCGATATGAAAAATAACTGGCATGTTAACTAACTGGCAAGCTGCAAACATATTTTGCACTAATGGATTTGTGAATGGCAAATTTGCAGTTACTTCTCCGACTCCTTTACAGCCCTTATCAACATAATACATTAAAAGATGAGCAAGCGGAGCATCAGGCGAGTTTGATATCATTCTTGGATCAATATTACAGAACGGAACTAAGCGATTTGGATGCTCTTTACATGCATAGATCAATAATTCGTTAGATTGAATAATACGCCGGCCTTCGGGACTGACTAATGGTAGTACGACGCCCTTGGCAATGCCCAACTGATCATATTGCTTTATTAACTGTTCGGGCGTAGGGTACGTATCACCTTTGAAGTTCCTTGGAAATCCTGGAATGGGTTGACAATGCACGTGAATATCAATAATGGGAAAATCAGAAAACATAATTATCATCCTCAATCGGTTAAATTAATTATACGGCGAACATGTGCTCCAAATAATTGGGAGTCTTCTCTAAAAGGATTACTGGGTTTCAACGAACATGCCAGCTGGAACCAGCCAAGGAAAAAACCTGTTCCTCCACAAATTGCACTACCTCCATCCCCGCCGACAAAGGAACCAGTCTCTGTTAATTCCCAATTATACGGATTTCTGGTAATATCCAGCCCAAAGGCGTTGGGTTGTAGATGTAAATTAAAAGTTGTTCTATCAATTGGATATCCATCGGTTGGACATGTATTTCCCCATTTAAACAGAGTTTTTACACCCCCTCGGCACGCATATTCCCATTGCTCCTCGGTAGGTAGACTAAAAGGGGTTTCTTCAAGATACTTAGCTATTTGAGCAAATGTACGAGTATTAATTTCGTAGGTTCCAGTGGTGTCTTTTCTAATAGTTTTTCCGTTTTTAAACGTCATCATACCGCCTCTTTCCGTTTTCTCATCAGAAATTTTTTTTAATCCCGCTTCTCGTGCCACACACTCGATAATAAATGGCTTTATCTTCGTTTTATAAGGTTTTTTAAGACTTAATTCAAGGAACTTTTGATAGTCTGGTAACTCATATTCCTCCGCAGACTGTTTATATTCTTCAATCATATCATCTGTGGATTGTAGAATGTTTCGGTCTTGCCCTAACTCTATATTTTGGATCCCAGGTATTAACGCAAAAAACCCCTCACTGCTATTCAAAATCGGAATATCATGTTCCTGTGAACCAGCTCTAAATGATAGCAATCGTAAATCCTTGATTTTCAAGGGAATCTCATTATTTTTTACCATGTCAACGACGATCTTGCCCTTTTCTTCTCGACTAAGCGCATCCCAATCTTTTAAATTGTATAATTCATTTCGCATTTCAATTGATCCTTTTCTGTTTTTTCCATTTTTTTCTATAATCAAAAATACTATCCAAATATTTATAAATTTACCAAATGCTGATTGCGAAATTCTTAAATCTTAAGAACAGAATATCAGAATATGGATAAAAAACCGATAGCAACCAAGATTGAACTCTACAAACATCGAGATCAAGTGAAATTTACAGAGGGCAATGTAACCATTGTCCATTACGAACTGCTTAATAAGGAAACCTTGAAAGACATAAACAGAAAAAATGCGTTGGTAGTTATTCCTGTTTCGTTGATGGAAGTTCACGGGACGTTTCTACCATTGGGAACGGATCTTCTTGAAAGTATAGGATGGGGAAATTTTGTTGTTCCTGATGCTTTAAAGAATCGACGAAGTGAGAAAAAATATATTATTGTTCTTTTTCATCCTGTGCCATTGGGCACGGGCGGTATTCGCGGTATGAAAGGTACGGTTAACATCAACAGAAAAACTTTCAGAGATGCAATACTCGATATCGTTGACGGATTAGTATATGCAGGATTTCGGAAATTCTTTATTCCAACCGCCCACCACGGAAACACACACAGTACATGCATTGAAGAAGTGGTACATATTATTA
>WJKO01000484.1 GCA_014729055.1 Promethearchaeota archaeon
ATTTAAAAAATAAGAGTTTAAATATTTCTTTAAGAATAAAAATCAAGAAAATTAAGAATACTCGTTCTTTTAAAAATAAGAAATTACATTAAAGTTTATTCATAAATCAGAATAAGATATCAAAAGAAATCAAAAATACATCATTGAAATAGTGAAACGCTGTGGCTTCTAAATTAGAAGAAATACATGGAATTGGTAAGAAATTGCAATCAAGGATTCTCGAACATTTTGGAAATGATGAAGTACTTGCTGTAAGAGCTCTTAAAAATTGCATGGGAGGTATCATTCCTGGTATTTCACAGAAGAAAGCAATTGATATTGCGAGATCTTTATTTGAAAATGAACATGACATTAATATGAAAGATATTCTCAAAACTGAACCCGTGATCGAGCTTTATAATGATATTGTTGAAAAAATATCTGAGTATTTCATTACCGAATACTCCAAAAATAAGATTTCTCTTTTCTTTCCCTTAGGACCGAAAAATTTAGAGCTAATAAAGCAACGTTACGGGGTTTTTGGTAGGGCTATAAAATTAGTCAATAAATACGGAAATTATCTTGACAAAAATAATCTATCTGATTATTTAAATGATTTATCTTTGTTGAAACAGAGCGATTCATTGAAGAAAATACGAACTAGGCATATAATAACAGACTCTAAGCAGACGATGAAAAATCTGGAATTGTTAAGTGTTAATCAGATTATCGATTGTGAATTAATTAAACCAGATACTATTAAAGATCCAAATAAGGATTTGCAAGAATTGGCAGATTCTTTTGAGACGTTAATTATGATTATGGACAATGTAACCTTATTACCGGATTTTATAAATGTAGTTCCCCTTGATTCTTCAGAAATCAGTGAAGAAAATCTAATTCCGGAAAGATTAGTAAACTTTTTTGCGTGCAATAGCAAGATTATTGATAGTATTTGCGAGATCTGCCGGATCTTGCAGAATATTCAAGATAAATCTCTAATTCGAGAATTTTTAGATGTCATAAAAATAGATAAGATTGAAGAGTTACAACACAATACACGAATATTGGATGATTATGGGTCCATAATAGAAGGATATGATGAAGATCTTGATACTTTTAGGCAAGATGCATCTTTATTTACGGGTAAAATTATTGAAGTGGAAAATTGGATCAATGAAAAAATTAAAGATGATATTAATAAGAGCGCGATAACAATCCAAGGGGAAAAAATACTGGATCTTTACCGGTCTGACTTTACGATGGATCAAATACGACGATTTATTCCATCAGAAGTTGAAGAATTGATAGAAGAGGTCATCGGGGAAGGAATTCTAAAAATTGAAGAAGATTTGCATATTTCGAAGTCAGAAAAACACTGGCTCACTGGGCTCGATCCTGAAGTTTTTGAAATACCGGTTTCATTGAATTATAAAGGCATTAATGATTTAGAATTTAATATAAAAAAAAGAGCATCTATTTATGAATACAAAATATTGAAAGAAATTGCGTCAGGTTTGAAAGAATATGAGGATTATATCAATCAACTAATATGGATAATGCTCGAATTCGAATTCTTTTACGCCATAGGTCGATTTGCTGTTGATTATCACTTAGAAATACCATCGATTGTAGAAAAAGTAGATAAGCAAAAACGTGGTTTTCTTTTAGAAAATGGTTTCAATTTGTATCTGATGAATAAGACAATAATAAACAATGAGAAGACGGTTCCAATTAATTATTGCGTCGGAGACCTCACATTAGACAAGATCGAAAGCAGTCGGCTTAATTTATTAAGCGGATCGAATAGCGGGGGCAAGACCATGTGTCTTTATTCTATTGCTCATTCTCTAATATTAGCTCAAATGGGTTTCCCCACACCAGGTAAATTGATATATAATCCGTTCTCAGAATTTTATTTCTTCAAGAAATCCACTGGTCAGTTATCGGCTGGAGCTTTCGAGAGCACTCTCTTAATGTTTTTAGAATTAGCTCAATCTTCTAAATATAAAATAATTTTAGCGGATGAATTAGAAGCGATAACTGAACCTAATGCCGCAGCGAAGGTTATTAGCGCAATATTTTCCCTGATTTTGGAGAATAGTAAGAACTATGCAGTATTCGTAACACATTTAATTGATTTACTATACGAAAATATGAGTATAGAAGAGCAAAAACAAATAAGAATAGATGGCATTGAAGCTAAGGGATTGGATAAACAACTAGAACTTATTGTTGATCGTAGTCCTAAATTCAATTATATTGCACGTAGCACACCTGAATTTATACTAGAACGGCTGTCAAAGAAAGGAAAGACCTCTCAAAGGGAATTCTTTACAAAGGTACTACAAAAATTTAATCGGAATCCTTAGATTTTTCGGATTAATTTATGAAGAAATTATCAAATATCACCTTATCAAATTATCAATTATGAGAAACAACAACATTCCAATCTCACTTTTTTTATTCACGATCATAATTGGCACCATATCTATACATAATACTAATGGATTCATGTCAACTGAGTCGTTTTCTACGTCACTAATAAATAACAAAATTGAAACCTCACAGCATTCTGGTTTTGAAAATATAACAGACTATTGGGAAGTAGAAAAAGCCAGGGTTGAAGGATTAGATCCAGCTTTAACAATCGAATCAACGATTGTCGAAGAATATAATGGAATAAATTATAATAAGACTGAATTGCATTATGAAGTTCCACATTGGGTTGGTGCAGCAGAGACGTCATTTACGATAGATGCCACATTGTTTACTCCTACAAATGAATCCAAAGATTTAGAATTGTTACCAGGTATAGTCTGTTACCATGGACTAAATAGTAGAAGAGAAGAACATTTTGATTATGTAAAAAAAGCAATTACCCAATCCTCATTAAATTGTGCTTTTCTCTGCCCCGATCATCCTGGACACGGCACAAGTGAAGGACCTGCCTATAAACCTGAGAATTGGTATTATTCTGGAGACTTCAATATAACATCACATAATTATTTAGCGATCTGTGCAGGATTGCAAGCAATAAGAGTAATAAGAAGCTTGGATATGGTGAATAACTCTCAGATCGGGGTGACGGGACGTTCCTACGGTGGTTTAACGTCAATGTGGGTTGGATGTCTCTATAATGAATACGTAAATTTATCAATGCCGGTCATTGCATGTGGTGGGTTGAATTTAACTGGACCAGAGAGTCTCTTATATGATGTTATGAAGAGGGAACCAGGTACCCTAGACGATTTTTGGCAGACAAAAGGACTAGAAATAGATCCTGTCTATTACTTAGGTCTTAAAAACTTACCAAAATTTAGCTGGTTCTTTGGAACACATGATGATTTTTTTCCCTATGAAGGATTAAATGTAACATATAACACCGCTACTGGTAGTTCCGAGAGAATATTACAAATATCTCCGAATGCCCATCATGCATTGTTCGATTTCTATGATTCCACTTACTTTATGCTCAGAAATACCTTTTTTAACGGACCTGCACCCCCTAAAATAAGTCTAACATCTCGTTCTAAAGAACTTGGATTGTTGGAGAAGTACGAATTAGAAGTATTGATTGATTCAGAAGTGGATATTAAATCCGTTGAGATATGCTACAGATATAAAGACATTGTAGGTGAACCTTGGCGTTGGAAAAAAATCGAGAAAGAAGATATTGGTTCACACAAATGGGTCGGTAAAATAAATACTCCATGGTTGAAATCTGAAACAGAATTTTATATTATATCTCATTTAGATACTGAGCAGAGTGTATGGTTTACAAGTCAGATCTTTTCTGCCGGTACTTTACACAATAAATTGTCATTTCTACCGATAATGGCAATAATTGCTGCAATTGCAATTCCTGTAATAATTATTTTAAATAAACGGTATAAAACTGATGTAATTACACATAATCCGGAATTCCAAACCAAATTAAAACGAAACTTTATAATTGAAAATATAGGAGTAATCTTAGGAGAAATCGTCATTTTTTCATCGTTAGTATTCCCTTGGATTACTATGGGTCCTGTTACATATGATCACATCTTTTTATTCAATCATATTGGAACATATACAGATATTCTCGGAAGGATAGCAAATTTCTCATGTTTCCTAGTTTTTTCCGTTTGGATATTTGGCTTTTTGCTAACCTTATCAAATCCATTTAAAGGCGGTTTTCTTAATATGATTTGGCCCGCAATTGTTATTTTGATAAGCACTGTTGGAGCCAGTCTCTTAGGGATGGTAAATTTATTATCTCTTGGACCTTTCATATTTCTAATCGGGGCATTGATACAAGTTTTCAGTGGAATCTATCAAAAGCAGTATCGAAAGAAATACAAAATCACAAAAAAGCCCTATTTCCATTGGCTGAAAAGAGAAAAGGTTCAAAAGCACAATCATCTTGGTCAAGATTCAGAAATGATGTGAGAGAAATGAATATAGATATAGAATGATTAACATCTGGGTGATATAATGCTCCTGAAAGAAAAATACCGTTTTATTCGCGACGACGTATTCCTCATCGCTCAAGTTGACGATACAACAAGCAGACAGCACCTTATCATGCAAAAAGTCGATCCCAAAACGAATGACGTCGAATTTGAGGACAAAATCGAATGTATCCACACGGCAATCACAACAATTACGGGCGAGCAATATGAGGA
>WJKO01000038.1 GCA_014729055.1 Promethearchaeota archaeon
AATCAGTATTCTCTCAGGATTTCTCGCTCAAATTCCAACGGCTATCGTTTTTATAACTTTAGTGCAAAATATCTATGGAATAGGGCAAGTTCCGAACTTGGTAATCATAGCGATAATATTAGGAATCAATATTGGATCAAATTTCTTACCACAAGGAGCTGCATGTGATTTGATAACTCTAAATCTTGCAGAAAAGAATAAAGTTCAAGGATTTAACTACAATACCCTACTTAAAAACGGATCCTTGATGACTTTGATGCATATAGGGAATAGTATTGTATATATGACTATTATCTATTTTATATTTTATTTTTGAATTAAATGATTTTTTTTATGATACGAGCCACGAATTGAATCTGTTCCTCCGATAAAAGTGGATGAATAGGCAATGATAATACTTGAGCCGCAGCTTTTTCCGTTTCTGGAAGAGAATCACCATAACCTAATCTTTTATAATAAGGTTGTTGATGAATTGGAATTTTATAATGTATTCCAAATCCTATATTGTTTTTAATTAATTGCTCCACAATTTCATCTCTATTTTCGACACGGATTGTATATTGATGGTAAACGTGTTTATAATCTTCTGACTTTGTTGGAGTTATAATACCTTCAACATTCTCAAATAAATCGTCATATAATTCGGCATTTTTAATTCTTTTTCTATTGTTTTTATCTAACACTGAAAGGCTATATTTTCCACATACGCCAGAAATAGCTGGCATTCTAAAATTCAATCCTAACTCCTCATGGACATATTTTTTACTTTGACCATGATTGACAAATCTATTCACTCTATTGTAGATATCGGTATTATCGGTAACTACCAAGCCACCTTCTCCACCGCAGTACATATTTTTAGTAGGATAAAGAGAGAATGCACCACAAACACCAAAAGAACCGGCTTTTTTGTTTTTTAATTCCGCTCCGTGTGCTTGACACGAGTCTTCAATCAAGATTAGGTCATTCTCATTAGCAATTTTGTTAATCACGTCATAATTTGCACAGAGTCCGAAAAGATCAACCGGCATAATTGCTTTTGTCTTGTTTGAAATCTTCTCAAGAATTGACTTGGGTGAAATATTAAAAGTCCTCGGATCAATATCCGCAAACACGGGTTGTAATCCGAATATCTTTAAACAATTTGCAGTAGCAATAAAGGTAAAGCTAGGAATAATAACTTCACTTCCCGGTTCAATATCCAAGGAAGCTATAATAGACAAAAGAGCAGAAGTTCCGCTATTCACGGCCCGACAATACTTGACACCACAATAATCTGAGAACCTTTTTTCAAGATCACGGACATGTGTTCCTTCGACCCACATACCACTTTTTAATACTTCCTTAACTTCTTTCAATACTTCATCCGGTAAGCTTAACTGCACGATTGGGACTTTCATTGAAATTAACAACCTACAATCTATTTTATTTTTGTAATCTATTGTACATCGTTTAGAATAAAGTTAAAACTTATGTATGTAAAAATTAAAGAAATGAATTATAAAGAAATAAATAATGTAGAGATCGTTTTAAAATTAGAATAAAGACATTAAGAGGTTTTACGAATGAATGAAAAATCTAGTTTAAAATCAATCCATTCTGAATCCAATATTGATAACAGTGCATTTATAGACGATTTTACGGTTATCGGTAAAGGTGTGAAGATTGGTGCGGACGTCTATATCTCTAAGGGTGTGAAGATTTACGGAGAAACTGAAATTGGAGAAAGTACATATATTGGGGAAAATTGTATTATTGGACATCCCAATCGTAAGGAATTGAATTGGGCAATAAAAAATAAAAAATCTTTGTCAGAATTTACGAATGAATTAACGGTAATAGGCAAAAATTGCACAATTCGAGCGGGTTCAATAATCTATACAAATGTTGTAATAGGAGACAACTGCCAAACGGGACATAATATTATGGTAAGAGAAAAAACGAGAATTGGACAACACTGTTTAGTTGGAACTGCTAGCATTATCGATGGAAACGTCGATATTGGAAATGATGTGAGCATACAAACTGGCGTCTATATTCCATTGTTTTCAAAAATCAAAGATAATGTGTTTATGGGACCTTATAGCAAATTAACAAATGATAAATATGTAATGCGGAAGAGATTTGATTTAGTGGGTCCCGATATTGAAGAGTTTGTCTCATTGGGTGCTAATTCGGTGATTATGCCGGGAATCAATTTGAAACCAAAAACAATTGTGGGAGCGGGTGCTGTCGTCACGAAAGATACGGAAGAATCCGATATTGTTGTTGGGGTTCCTGCAAAAAGGTTAAAGAAAGTGCCTGACGAATGGATGTAATATTTTGGTGGTGTAATATTTGAGTTTGAATGGGAAAAGAATTTGGATTGACATTGAAGAGCCGAAGACAGGCATAATGTTCAATTATCTCTTCAAGATGTTTAAAGATGCTGGAGCTGAATTATTAATTACCGCACGTGACTTCGATTCCACGTTTCAAGTTATGGATGATTTAGGTGTGGATTATAAAAAAGTTGGAAAACATGGAGGAGCGACTATTGAAGGGAAGCTAAAAGCATATATTGATAGATTAAAAGCACTTTATCCAGTGGTGGTTGGATTCAAACCAGACTTTTTTGTTACATTTTCTTCAGTTGAGGGTCCTCGAATATCATACGGACTTCAAATTCCATCAATTGGATTCAATGATGAACCTAGAAATGTACCCGTTTGTAAACTGATATTCCCATATTTGGACGAAATAATTACACCCTCATGCATTCCCCAACAACTATATGAGGATTTATATGCCGATCCAGAACGTCTTATCAGATATAACGGAATTGATGAAATTGGTTGGCTATCACAATATCACCCAAACCCTGACGTTTTAAAAAAATTTACAGTAATGAAGGGGGAGTTTGTTTTAATTCGCTCTGAAATGAGTTCAGCCAGCTATTTCATTGATAAACTCGAGCCCGAAGAGACCATGATTGCAAAATTCTTTCCAAGCATATTTAAAAAATATCCCGATTACAAATATTTTCTTTTAGTCCGAAGTACAGAACAGAAAACATGGTTGGAAAAACAATTAGAAGAGTACAAAGATAGAGACAACGTGATAATCACTAATTACTTACCAAACGTTGTGGATTTATGTTTTTATAGTGCTTTGGTGATCAGTGGAGGAGGTACTATAGTCCGAGAATCCAGTCTTCTAAATGTACCGAGTATTGAGTTTTTTCCAGGAGAAACAGCCCCTCAGGAACATTTTTTAATTGAAAACGGATTTCCACTCCAGCATAATAAAGATCCAAGTGATATTGTAAAAAATTCTATTCAAATATTGGACAGAGGTTCAAAAAACGGGCGTTTCACGATGGATTTCAAGAAGATGATAAATAAATTTGAAAATCCTAATGTTGTCTGTTTCAATCGAGTTGTTAAGAGAATGCAATTTTAAGAAATTTAGCGAGAATATCTTTAACGGTCTGAATGGCAAATGGAATCAATTTAATTTCATATTTCTCTCCAGATATTTTAGAGATTTTATACCAGAAATATTTCACTGTTAGATAATACCAATAAAAGAATCCACCTCCTGCTAAAACAAATGTTATCAACCAATTCAATGGATGATCTACTACGAAAGAATCTATGATCAATAAAAAGAGGACACCAATAAGGAGGAGAGCTATCATGAAATACACAATACCCCGAATCGCCTTAAATTTAATAACAACAGGGAGTGCTAATCCAATCAATACTAAACAAATAACCAGAGTTGAAGTGAAATCTAAGACTTTTAAAGGATTATAAAATTTAATAACTTCACCGATAATTGCAATGATCCCTCCAATATATGCTAATGCCCAGAAATTATGCACAAGCTGTGGTTCAGTTAACGGCTTATCTGCCAGAATCAGCCTTGGCAGGGTTAGATGATCTTCACGACCTTTGGATGCCTCAATAACGTCATCATCCCGCATAATAATATCAGTTGTTTCAATATCTCGGCGTTCTTTCAAACCCTTTATTGACGCAATTACATAAAATCCATTAAATAGATGAACTAAAATGCAACAAAACATGGCTACTTCAAGTGATCCAAACACGGCAACACACCCGATAGCAGCTCCAAGCGCTAATGTACCAACATCACCAGGGAACACTTTGGCAGGAAATATATTAAATTTCACAAAGGCAACGAGTGCCCCCAATATTACCAAACAAAATATCAATCCCTCAGAACTCTTGTATATGATAGAGCAGATAAGAAGGAAAATTATGGCAATCAACGCCGATCCTGAACCTTCTCCATTGTAACCCTCAAGCATATTCACCAGATTAGTTAAAATAGCAATAATTAGTGGGATTACAAAGGGATAAATAATAGTCAATCGTAACTGACCAAGAATCGGTAACATAGGACTATCAATCTCTATGAAATCAAACCAGTTTAATACAAAAATAGGAATCCCAGTAATAATCATAATAAGTATTTTTTTTGTTGAAGATAGTACCCACCGATCATCTATATATCCGATTAAACCAGAGAAAACAACCGTAAAAAGAAAACAGATAGCTTCATTTCTAATATTTGGAAATAATAGTATAACGACAACACACGAAGGGATAATTCCTATAAGAAAGGGAATACCACCCGATTCTGCTACTTCAGGTCTGTCGTGTTTATGAATATCATTGCCAACCCATCCTTTTTTCTTCGCAAATGCAATATATTTAGGATAGAGCCAATTCGTAAACAAAAATGAGCAGATGACGGTGATAACTAATATAATAACATCGATATAATCCAAACCTATTTCATTAAAATGATACACTAGTTCCAAATCCTTATGAAGTTTATAATTCTATGATTCTAAAATTCAATCTATGTTGGTTATATAATCTATGTTGCTTATATAAGATTTTTCAAAAAATTAGTGCATTCATTTAATGAATGAAAGGTTTGACTTTCAATGAATTGTAGTCAAATTAAATAAAAAGGAAAAATAAATCTTATTTGATTGGATATGAAACTCTGGTTAAATAATATTCTGGCTTGTCCTGATGATAAGTCATATCCGCTTCATGTCATAATTTTTGAGTGGAACTCGCAATTAGAAGATTTTGATAATATTTTAAGGGCTTATAAGAACAATTATTTAATCAATTTTAAGGATCCCAAGCATCTAACTCGAGTTCAACTCTTCGATCAGGATTTATTAGAACCCGAAAAATCACAGAAATTAGCGTCCTCAGAACGAGTATATGAAGAGAATGTAAATCTAACTACAGATATAGATGCCAATAACAT
>WJKO01000485.1 GCA_014729055.1 Promethearchaeota archaeon
CAACTTTCCCTTCTAATTCAGGATTTGGTTTCCAGACTATTTTGTCTTCCGAAACTAACTTTGATACAAGTTCCATAGCATGATTGGTTGTAAACGGATTTGCTTTTTTCGTCCATTTTGGATAATCAATTGTAAATGTTCTGTAGCATCCAGCACAAGAGAATAGTATTTGGTCGTATTTTTCAAAAAGTTTCATGTTGTCGTTCATCAAGCGGTTTGCAGTCTCAATTTTTCCTACTCTGAAGAAAGGACTTCCACAACAGACTTCATCAGTTAAGACTGTAACATCATATCCAAGTTTCTTTAACAATTTAACAGTTGAAGCCGCTATATTCTTTTGACGATAACTGGCAGTACATCCTACAAAATATGCAATCTTTGCATCAGGATTATCAATGATAGATTCATCTACGCCAAATTCTTTAACCCAATCTGTTCTTTCTTTCTTTAAACCGCCGTATGGATTGTCTTCCTTCTTTGTTATTTGGTCAACTAATTCATGACGATCTAATGCTGGAACTCCTGCTTCTAATACTGCAGCTCGTAACGCTTCAATGATATCCACTGTTCTTACTTGATTTTCACATTGTGCAGCGCACATACCACATGTAATACATCTTTCGGCAACATTTAATACATTTTCGTCCAGTTCAATCTCGCCTTCGAGCACTGCACGGGCAATCCACATCTTTCCGCTGTTGTTATATGCTTCCCAACCAAACTCAATACCTGCTGGACATGCTCGTAACATACCCTCATACAGAGTTTCGGTTCCATCTGTTCTACCAGTAAAAGCACCAATTCCTTTTCTACTCGGATCTCCCGAATAAGCAAATTGACAAGCTTTACAATGAATGCAACGATATAGATCTCCTTTTAATTCTTTTAGTCTTTCCATATTTTTTCACCTTTTAGTCCATTAGTCGTTCCCGACTTATGGTAACATTAACCTCCCCGGATGAAGTATATAATTCGGATCGAACATTTCTTTCACCTTTCTTAAATATTTCAAGTAGGTTCCAGCCATCGAATAAGTCATTGGAGCGTGAATAAACGGATCTGGACGATAATTTATCCATCCTCTATCTAAACATAACTCAAATGTTTCTCTATTCATGTCTTGAACTCTGACGAAATCTTCTGGTTTACTGCTATCAAAGCATACAATAGGCATACAAATTGCTTGTCTGCATCGTTCTATTGATGCAATCCACATTACTTCTGGAAAATCATATTTCTTCAATATCTTGTTGTATTCAACTGCAAAATCAGCACATTCATTCCAAGGTGTATAATAGGTTATGAATAGGAAGCCTGCTTCCCAATATGAATAGGGAATTGCGATCTTGTTTGGTTTTCGTAGTCTGCTTTGTATCTGTTTTGGATGTAATTTCCATTCCTTAATTGCATCGGGATTTTTGCAAATCTTTTTCTTTTTAAATTCTTCAGCGAATTTGTCAATAGTTTTTGTCACGGTATCTAATTCTTCTTGTGTCTGGGCCCAACATTCCCAATTCATCCACCACTTACTAATTCCGAGTTTTTTGTAAAATTCGTAATCATTAGGTACTTTGTCTTTTGGCCATCGAGTCATTACTAAAGGCCAGTTTCCACCTTGAACCATCACCGTATTATGAGCAACACCGAACTCTTGTTTACCAAGCTCTAAAGTCAAGTTTTGCATGTCATATGGATTGTCCATAGCCCAAGCTTTAACGGTTTTAAACTTTGGATGTGGGAATATCTTAACAACTCCTTTTGTAAAAACACCCATTGCACCTTGAGAACCCATAAAGAGACTGAAAAGTTCAGGTCCTAAGCCCCATTTGTAAAAAGGTTCTGTACCATTTAAAGCCCAAGATCCCAGTCTGATGATATCACCAGTGGGTACACAAACCTCTCCCCCCAAGAATATATCACCTTGTGGACCCATAGAACTTGTACAGAGATTAAAACCACGATCAATTGCATCGCCCATTACTGTTGCTGCTGGTGGAGCTCCATCGGCGATTGGTGGGCAAAAGCTTGGATGATATTTCTCCATATATGCCCATAATTCACCCGCAGTTACACCAGGTTCGATAATTGCATATCTACTGTCTTCATCTATCTTTATGATACGATTCATTCGGGATAAGTCTAAAACTACACCGCCAGGTTTTATTAAAGGACAACCAAAACCACCAGATAATCCAGCTGAAATTGGAGACACTGGTATTTTGCGTGTATCACACCAGATGAGAATTTTGCGCACTTCTTCTGTATATCTCGGACGAATTATGACATCTCCCATTGAACTTTCTAATCCCATAACACTTTTTGCGAGATAAGAAGCTCGAATGGCGGGATTTGCACTAACAAATTCTTTTCCGACAACAGATTCAAAGTGCTCAATATCAACATCGTTCACTTTGTTATAATGAACCATAAAATCACTTTTTAATTGTTGTATTTGTCTTATTAGTTACGAGTTTTTATCAGCTGAATTTAATTTAAAGGTTTTTTAACGCATTTTTGAAAATTTAAAATTTCACAACAACAATAATTATCGTTTTTCAATTCTTATTCGATGATAAAAAAATCCATCCAGTTTGGTTTTTCGTTTTAAAATTAGAATAGAGTCTAAAAAAATCAATCATAGGTTTTTAAAATAAAAACGATATTTTTGCTAATATTTTATTCACATTCTTGGTCTTTTTTATGATTTTAAAAGGTTAAATTATTCCAAAAACATTTAATCCTTGATAATGGATGATTAGAACTTAGAATTTTGTATGGAAAAAGCTGGTTTTCTATGGAAAAGGTAACCGTGCTACACAATTTCCTGTTTTAATGTTTCTTAAAGATATTCCAACAGTTACTTCCTTTATATAAGGATGAATTCGATAGGTTTCAGCTAATGCGTCTAATTCATTTGCATTCTCTGCACCTGTAATCATTAATAAACCTAGTTTGCCGTTTAAACAGAATACTTCTGAACAATGAGTTGCGTTCCTTACTAAGTCAATTAAATCATTCATCTTCCCGTCTTTAGGAACTATTGTTATAAATGCGGTTAAGTTCTGCTTTGTATATTCTGGATTTACCTCTATTGTAAATTTCGTAATAACTCCCGAATCTACTAAATTATTCACTCTTTTTCGTACGGTAGATTCTGATAAATCTAATTCCTCAGCTATTGATTTATAAGACCTTTTAGAATCTTCTTTCAGCATCCGAATTATTTTCTTATTAATTATATCAATATCCGCAATACTCGTAATTTTTTTATGTGGCATATTCCATCAAAACACTCACGGATCTATTATAATGTATTATATTCTTTATTTTTTATTATCCTTGTAATAGCGGTTACATTAAATGTATAAGATTATTCAAACTTGTTTGTTTTCGGTTCATTCTTTTTCTTTTACACTTATATCTAAATATTGTAATTCATTCTTCCACTATCTAGTAATAAAATTGTCCTTTTCTATCAATAAGAGTTGTCAAAACCATTATATATATCTTACTTTTTTTTCGGATTTCTTATTGTTTTTAAGAACAATAATTCCGTTTTTCATTTTTTTTTACAGATGAAAAAAATATATAGAAATTTAGTGGAAAAGAGATGAATTATCGATTATAGGTCCTTAAATAGTCTTGGGAAGAGCTTTTCGTAGTGGACAGCCATACAATGAATTCCAGCAGCCTTCGTATTCTGTTTTATCTCTTTCATAAAAGGTCTAAAGAAATCTAGGTTAATATCAGCTATTGTTTTCTTCCGCTCTTTCTTGTCAGGCATATACTTTTTCTTGGTTTTCTTCAATCTCTTCATTAAATCCTTAGGAACGTTGACGCCAGGGATATATTTGTCGAAATAGCTTGCAATTCCATAATTCTTGAGCGGAAATAATCCAACAAGAATTGGACAATTAAACTTTTCAATTTCTTTCAAAAAGTCTTTTGTTTTATCTATATCGAAAACCGTTTGAGTTTGAATAAAATCTGCACCCACTCTTACTTTTCTCCCAAGCTTTGCAATCTCTGCTTCTAAAGGTTCGCCTTCATTATTTGGATTAACAGCACTTCCGATATTTATTTCCACCTTTCCATCAATGTCATTTCCGTGTATATCAGTTCCCTTATCCACCATATGGCTGATGAGATCTATGAATTGCGAACAATCTAAGTCATATACTGGTTTTGCGCCAGGATTATCTCCCAAAGCGGCATGGTCTCCTGAAAGTGTAAGTATATTCTTAATACCCACATTACTCGCAGCTAAAACATCTGCCATAAGAGCAATTCTGTTCCTATCTCTTACAGTACATTGATAGATTGTTTCTAATCCAACTTCTTGTTGTACTTTCATAGATGGTACAAGACTATTAATATACGCAAAACCTTGAGGCCCATCAGTAACATTTGCGGCTACAACATAATCCTTCATCATTTCTGCAGAATGGATAATATAATCTAATGAAACTGTTTTTACTGGTTCGAGTTCTCCAGTAAATACGAATTTTCCATCTTTAATTGCCTTCATGAGATTACTATATGCTGGACGACTCATTATGCCTTTGCCTCCTTTTCGTTAATTTCTTCTTCAATCTCATCTAATTCAAGAAAATCAATAAAGCTCGGGGAAGTCATAAGACGATAATCTCTCTTAGGTCGATACTTTTCAAATAAGTCCAATCTTCCTAGTTTCTTTAAGCGCTTGTATATATTGACCCAAGCACAATCAATCTTATAATCACCCACTTCACATTTGCCATCTATTTGACCTCCACAAGGACCATTCATTAAAGATTTTGCGCATCCTGCTACCGGACAAATACCTCCAGTAATTCCGAGAAGACAATCTCCACACTGATTACAATATTCAACATATGAATTCTTCTCATGATCCGCTGCTCCATTAAACATAGTATTTTGAGCAGGGAATGTAAGTTTCTCAGGAAATACTTTTGTTAATATCTGTACACCGATTCCACATGCCATTGATATTATTGCATCGTAATCATCGACTAAACTCCGTAATGCAGTTGCAGCGATTTTATCATCACATTGTCTAAGCACGGTAGTTGCTTTATAGTCGAATTTTTCTCCATCTACCATCTTTTTCAGTTTTAACATTTTTCCTAAGTTGTTTGCTTCATGAATCCCTCTTGGAGGCTGACAGCAACCATCACAACCAGCTATTAGAACATTAGAATAAGGTTTAATCATATCATAAATCTCTTCTAATGATTTTAACTTCGTTACAATCACTTTTTTCACCTTTCTTTTTATATTTTTGATAATAATTTTTTTGGTTTTATAGCTCTACGTTTAAGTCCTAGTTTTTTAACCGGTAATCCAAACGCAATCGCTATTAATTCTGTTAAAAATAACACAGGGGTATTTAGTTTTTCACGATCTTCTTTCTTTCCGCCGAATTCTTGATCTGTCAATTTATTGATAGCACGCTGTTGTTGGTTATATTGTAGGAAACAGCTCGGACAGACAACTGCCATTGTATCAATATCGTTATGTTGAAGATCAAGAATCTTATCTTTAACTAACTTCTCTCCTACCGACTCGTCTAATTTAACGCAATAACCGCAACAAGATAATTTTTCTGGAGTATCTACAGGAGTACCACCAAGCGCTTTAATTATCTTATCCATGGAACTCGGACGTTCAGGATTCTCGAATTGAATTATCTCACTTGGTCTGACCAAATGGCATTCATAATGTGAAGATATTCTGATGTCTTTCAATGGATTTTTACTTAAAGCTTTAATTTTTTCTAAGTATTCTGGTTTAGAGATAATCTCTAAATAATGATATACTTTAGAGGTTCCTTTATATTCCATACCAATGTCTTTTAATCTAAGATTTACTCGTTCCTTAAGATTCGTATCTTCTGCTAGCAATGTATTTGCGGTTCTAAGCACTTCAAAACATCCAGAACATATTGTTAAAATGTCCTTTCCCATACTTTCAGCGATACATATATTTCGAGCTGCAATCGTTACCCACATTTCAACACTCAAAGATTGAGTTGCAATAGGATCACCACAACAGCTTGCTTTATCCATCTCAAGAAGCTTAATATCCAACATGTCTAAGACTTGCCGAGCACTTTTTTCAGTATGAGGTAATCTTGTTGGGATAACGCATCCCAAAAATAATGCATATTCTTCTGTCATTCTAATCATCCCCTCCATCTGATTCTTTCTTTTTAATTAGATTTTCTAAACCGACTGATTTTATGATATCATTCAATTCATCAACTGGTGCTTCCGTTAATGCAGGTAATCCCATGGCCTCACGCCGGTTCTTTACCGAATCTTTTATGAAACCACTAAAAGGAACTGCAAGACCACCCTCTGATAGATTTTCTAACGTAGTGACAAATTCATCAGGTACATTTCCTTCTTTTACTGCTAGATTTCGAAGATGAGCCAGTAGTAAAGAATAATCAACGTGTTTTGGGCATCTTTCTGTGCATTTATGGCATAAAGAACAGATCCAGACTGCATTGCTTTTCAATACAAAATCCTTAAGCCCCAATAAACAACATGCAACCATTCTATGTGGTTGTAAATCTATGAATTCTGAAACTGTACAACCACTACTACATATACCGCATCCAATGCATTGTAATAAGGATTTAGCTCCTACTTCTTCAGAGAGTTCTTTCCTAAAATTATAATCTATATCTTTTACGGTATATTCCTTCTTCATTTCTGCTTTTAATCTGAATTTTTCA
>WJKO01000486.1 GCA_014729055.1 Promethearchaeota archaeon
ATGTTAATCAAGTCTTTATTGTACCTCATTAGAAATATTGAGAGAAAAATCCCAATAAACGTAAAACAAAATCGTTTGAAGAAGCTCTTGTGACTTGGTTTGCGCTTAATATAACTATAAAAGAAACCAATGTGGCAGAAAATCACAATTAATGGGAGATATTGAAATATGGTATTAGTGATCGTATTAATGCCTATTACTTGAAAATCATAATATTGATTAATAGATTCTATGGATATATATAATAGATAAAGAGTTGAGGAGAAAGCAATTACGGATTGCAGAAGTTGCTTTCTTATTTTATTCCAATTCTCTAAAGAAAATTGGCAACAGCTAAGATAATAATCTGACAACAGACATCCGATTGATATTAACAGAAAACTCAGTGTAAATTTTCCAATATCATCGTTTTCTAATAATATTGCAACATATATTGCACCTAAAACCTTGAATACGATCCAAAAAGTCAGGATAATGCGATAACTGGAGACTTTATTAATTTTTTCAAGATATCTCTTATCGAGATGAAATATTAGGAAAATTAAAAACGAATAAACTAAAATTGCTTCTAAAAATAGAATGCTAAGTATTGGTTCACTTAACCATGTCCTTATGATATACATTATTTCTGATGGTATAAGTGCAACCAAGAAATAGAACATTAAAAACAATGTTCTATGTTTTGAATACGTTGTAATTATCGGATAATCTAATTTGATAATCTCCTCCGCCTCGATATTACTGACACCTTTTTCTGCGAAAATCTTTAATGGATCTAATATTTCTACGTCAGATAATATATCGTCGGGAAATTCATTAATAAATGTAATTCCTTTCAGAATATATTTGTTATAACTTTTCAGATAGTTCAGGCTCTTAATCGAAAATAAGAAAAATAGGACAACTATAAGAGAGATTAGGAAACCAAAATTGCTAAATAAGAAAAACATAAATGAGTCTTGTGGAAGGAATTGTGCTAAATCTTTAATTAACCAAGGTATCAAAATACTTGTGAGCAATCCGAAAATAGTCCACGCAACAGCCGCTCCGAGGAAATAGAGTTTTTCAGATACATTAATTAATTTATTACGGAATAATCTAAAGACTATGCAAAGGAATATAGTTGCTGCCTCTAATGCAATTAGTGTATTTAACGAAAGTTCTATGATAATTGGAATCAAATTGCTTAGTAAAATAAAAATTATATATGCGAATGAGAAAATCAAATATACGTAGTTAAAAGTTTTAATTTTCTTCGCAGTTGGAATCTGCAAAATTCTGCTTTTAGTTAGATTATTTATTAAAACAATGATTAGTAATGAAGAAATGGGCAATATAAGAGTTAATGCAATCTCGATCTCGCTCATCATTCGTAGTAGAAAAAAGATAAGTAAAATTATGGATAGAACATTGTTTAACCACGCAATATTGAATAATATTTTATGTTGGAGATCGGTTTTGTATATGAAGGTTTCGGCTTGAGACTCTCCAGTTAGCAATTCTATCGGATTAATTGGCGGTTCATCTTCGTCTAACGTTTCTTGTTGCCAGATTGCCAGTGCTTTTTCTAATATTTCTTTATTTTTCTTTCCTTTTGGTGTCTCATCTAAGATAATATATTCTTTTCGAACAGCATCAGCAATCCAAATTTTTGGACCATTAAAAAGCCCTGAATACGTCTTATTATCAATATATATAAGCAGACTGAGCATTATTGTACAAGCAAAACCAGAGAATAGATAGAAAGTCCCTAAATCATATAACACCTCCCCGAACACAAGTAGTATTTTAACGATGATTATAGGAATGCAACTTAAGATTATATAAAATGCCAGGAATACGATATTAACAATAACAACATATATCTTTTTGAAGAGATGCCCATTTCTCATGCTATATATAAAGATCATTAATATATAACCTAAGAATACAACAAGTGATGGTGTGTAAGCCAAGAAATAATCTAAATTTGTACTAATTGTTCCGAGTATTTGTATGATAAAAGGATTAATATACAAGGGAACCGCTATTGATTGAACAATAAGATTAAAAATATAAATTCTAAAGACAATTTTCTTAGAAAATAGTTGTTTTATTTTGCTAATGATAAACAACACAAAAATTGAGAGAAAAGAGGTAATTATTATGGATAATAAGAATTCCAATGCTAAATTTTGTATGAGAACCAAGAGTGAGGTTGCAATTATTTCAAAGTAGAGTAATAGAGATAGTGTATCTATTCTTGAGTGATATTTTGCATCTGATATCAACTCTTGTTTATGCGCTCTGTACTGGTGGTTAATGAGCGCGAGCGTTAACAATAAGAACAAGATCAAGATAGTGGATATTGTTTCGACTATGGTTATTATGGATATGCCTAGTGCAAAAGAAAGGAAATCCAGAACATATATATTTATTTTTGTTAATTCTTTCCTATCATAGATTCGTATTCTCCGATATATTGAGAAAAACACAACCGTCAATAATAAACCAATAATAATTGGTAATAAATAACGAACAAAAACTATGTACTCATTTGGAAACCCGTCAAACATGCCTCCCAAATTGAATGAGAATAAAATGCTTAGATCCAAAACAAGTAGTGAATGAAAAAGGATTAGGGCGGTTTTTATAAATTTATTTGTCCTTGTACGTAAACGGACGAAATAAAAGACAATTATTGAGCAAATTGTAGCAATTATAAAAGTCATAGCAAATGCGGAGAATTTAAAATAAGGTATTAGTGCAGGATCTGATAATAAAGGTAGTTGTTGTGCGATAAACCAATTAGCAATACCATAGAATATCTCCATTAGGAGCGTTGAACTTAAAATTGCCTGAATAACGGCGGTCTTATCCTTGTTAATAATATTCTTACGAACCAGAATTTCCAAGTTAACGTAGAATAAAAGTGAAAATGCGATGAAAATATAGATCCATTCAAAAATCGAGAAAATACTAAGAATTTCAATACATATTAGTATGATAAGAAGTGAACAATAGAATGTGCTGATAATAGCAAAACTGCGATAAAATTTCATACTAAATAAATCACGTTCGCCCTCCTTGAATAAAACAATAATAATGATGATCGAACTAATAAGAGATATTGATTGATATAATAATTCAGTTGGTTCTAAGACAAAAAACAAAAATCCGCCTACTAATGCAAGTACTGTGGATATTGCATTTACTTTATGAGTTTTTTCCGAGTTAGTAACTGCCTTCAGATATTTGGTTTCTTCTAATTGAAAATAATATATAAAATAGACGGACTTAATCATAAAAGCAATTGTATAAAATGGTATTGGAATTAGAATAGTGAAATCGATATTAATCAAGCCATAATTCCAAAAAATAAGCATCGCAATCAAAATTATATGGATTAAAGGAAAACTGTTGAATAATATTCGAGATTTAAGTTCATGAGGCAAAGAAATGAATTCCGGATTAGACGGTACTTCATCTATATTTTCATATAATTCTTCCTCCGAGGAGATCTCCTCAGCGACTTGTTCAGATCCTTCATTATTTTCTACAATTTCGTTGGAAGCATCCGATTTTTGAATATCTACAGATATATATTTCGTAAACATTTTATAGAAGGTTAAAAATCCTATAATCTCTGTTATAACATAGGGTAATATTATTGAATCTGCATGTAGAATTATTAAAATGGTTCGTAAAATAAAACTAATTATGACTAACTTACTTTCTCTTGTTTTATTTTTAAGATCGGCTAATTCTACCGCTTCTTTTGGGAACGTTCTTGTTTTAAAATAATATAATAAACTAATTAGGCATATTATAACGTAAACAATCTTAAGAAAAAGCGCATCTTCTCCAAAGAATATCGTGAATGATAAGTTGAGAAGGATTATGACAAGATCTATTAAGAAATAATACACTATCGATAATAGAGGTATAAGAAAATATATTACAACGTGCACTTTATTGGGATTTTTATGTTTCACGAAAAATGGCTTATTTCTATACTTATCAAATGGTAAGTAGAAAATTAGAACTAACGGCAAAAAGATCAAAAGGGAAGAAGAAATGCTTAGTTCCAACAACCATGAATCATCAGCTGATACAAAATTCAACAATATATATGCAGTTACGCCAGAAATTGCGACAGGAAGCAAGATTAGATAAAAAAACAAAAACCAATATTTCTGAATCAGATTGGTTATATTTTCTAATTTTTGCGGTTGGTTCTGAGAATCTTCTGACATTTTGACTGCTTGGTCCTATTTTTTGATTATATATAAGAATTCATATCTATAAATTTAAGTAAATCTGCATGTCATGCGGATAAATTTTTTAATTTTTCTTACATAAACTCTATAATTAACCAATTAATCTTTTAAGTTAAATAGTGATCATCTTGGAAGAAAAAAAGTTTAATGTTCTGATTGCAGATAACATTGCAAAAGAGGGAGTAGACATTCTTAGAGATAATAAGAATATCAATGTTGAAATTAACACAGATATTGGTCATGAGGAATTATTAGAGAAGATAGGATCCTTTGACGCAATGATCGTTCGGAGTCGTACAAAAATTAATCGCGAACTTGTTAATAAAGCGAAGAAATTAAAGGTGGTTACTCGTGCTGGAACTGGATATGATAATATTGATTTAGACGTATGTAATGAGCACGGGATCGTTGTTTTAATAACACCGTTGGGCAACGCCAATGCAGTAGTCGAATTAACACTTGGTTTAATGATAGATGCTTCTCGTCATATTTCCAATGCTAATCTTTCAATGTGTAAAGGAAAATGGGAGAAAAAAAACCTAAAGGGGACCGAATTAAAAAATAAAACTGTAGGGATTATCGGACTTGGTCGAATTGGTGCTGGTGTTGCTAAACGGTGTAAAGCATTTGAAATGAATGTAATTGCATACGACAAGTTTATACCAAAAGATAGAGCTGACGATTTAGGCGTTACACTCTACAACGATTTAATAGATGTGCTTAAATTATCTGATTACGTAACGATTCATTTGCCCTTAACCCCCCAAACTACTGATTTGATTGGTGAAACAGAACTCAGAGAAATGAAACCTAATGCTGTCATTATCAATGTCGCTAGGGGTGGTGTTGTAAATGAAGAAGCTCTCTATAAGGTATTAGAGGAGAACGTTATTGCGGGTGCTTGTATAGATGTGTATTCCCATGAACCCGCAGATCCTAAAGAATATCCTTTTATTGGTCTTTCTAATTGTCTAACGACACCACATCTTGGTGCGAATACCGTAGAAGCACAAATCAATGTCGCAAAACTCGCGGCAGAACATACAATACAAGCATTAAACTCGAAAATATTTATTGATGCAGTAAATATTCCATTTAAATTAACAGAGGATATGGCTGATCTTTATAGACCCTATATGTTGCTGGGAAGTCATTTGGGAAAATTTTTAGGACAATATAATGAAGAAAGGATCCAAGAAGTAGCTATAAAATATAAAAGCAATCTGTTGAAAAATAATTTTGAACCTATTAAAGCAGTTATTTTACAAACCCTATTTGAGAGTCGCTTCATGGATACAATAACCTATATGAATATAGACTCAATTTTAGAGGAAAATGGGATAGAACTTGAGATTGGGGAATATGATAAGTACATTAACTTTGAGAATTATATTAAAGTATATATAAAGACTGAAAATACAGAAACAAAGATTGCAGGAACAGTGTTTATTGAACGTCCAAAAATTGTCGAAATTAATGGACTATTTTTTGATTTTGAACCTGCTGACTATATGCTTGTAATTGAAAACATTGATAAACCAGGAGTTATTGGAAATTTAGGAACATTTTTAGGGGAGAAAGGTATAAATATTGCAGGTATGCAATTAGGAAGGAAAGAAAAAGGATCAGAAGCTATTGCCGTGATATCTATTGATGATCGTCCAACTCCAGATGACTTAAATGAACTTAAAAAGTTACCTAATGTTTTAGAAATCCACTTAATCTCTCTCTAACTAAATAGTTCAATTTAAATTTTAGGAGCTCAATTTTATATCTAAAAAAAAAGGAGTATTTTCTATGAATATCTTATTATATTTTTTATTGGCTATATTAATCGTTTCTGTTATTTATCTAGTTTGGAGGGGCATCAAGTATTCCCAAATTCCTGAATCTGTTAAACAAATAAACCTAACAATTAAAGAGATAGAGAAGCACAAGATACTTGGTTTTGAGAACTTGAGATCAACTCGTCAAGAAAGTATAGCAGCAAAACTCGGTAAATATTGGGATTCTATTGGGCTTAAATACCCAATTAAAAAGAAAAGGGAAATGGAAGAAATTGTCGAGTTTAAATTAAGAACAAATCCCGTCATAAATGAGGAAAAACTTCCTCCAGATCCAAAGCTTGCAAAAGAACAACAACTTGGACTCCTTTATCAGACAGATATAATTCGAAGAATAATTAAAACACTAAGAGAAAAGACCGTAATGCAAAAAGCAGAAATTATAAGATGGCTACAAGAAGAGAGTCATGATAGTGCATCCTA
>WJKO01000487.1 GCA_014729055.1 Promethearchaeota archaeon
AGTTATCGGAAAAACGACCGTAGTTTATGCTGTTGCAAATGATTTAGGATATGACGTTATTGAAATGAATGCCTCAGATGCCCGTACTGAATCTGAAATTAAAAAGAAGCTAGGTGAGAGCATTAGTTCCACTAATTTAATGGCTTTTATGAAAAGCCCCGAAGAAATGAAGAGGAGAAGACGCAAGAAGATCATATTCATCGATGAGGTTGATGGAATAAGTGGAAGGAGCGATAGAGGGGGACTTTCTACATTGTTAGATATGCTTAAAAAAACCAAAATACCCATCATAATGGCCAGTAATTTTTATAATAGTAAATTCCGAACGCTTTATAATAACACAAATAAAATTAAATGCAATGGTCTCAAAAAACCGAGCATTATGAATCTGTTAAAACGTATTGTGCGAGAGGAAGATTTGGAAATTGATTCGAAAACCATAGAAATAATAGCTGACAATTCTTGTGGTGATCTAAGGTCCGCAATTAACGACCTTCAAGCAATTGCACAAGGGCACTTGGACCTCCAAGAAGGAAACATTGAAGAATTTGATATGCATCGTGATGTCCAAGAAAAAATGTACTCATTTATTAAAACAATGTTTCAAACAAAAACGGTAAAAGGCGCAAAAAATGTCGTAGATTCTGCGGACATAGATTATAATCTGTTGCACCAAGTAGTTTATAGCAATCTCGAGAACTTTGTAACTGATTCACTTGATATGACAAATGCACTTATGAATATTGCTCAAGCAGATGTAATTATGGGACGTATTAGAAAACAGATGGATTTCAGTACTCTCCCTTATTATTTTGATTTAATATCTGGGGGTGTTGTATTATCGGTAGATTATCCTAACTTGTTCGGATATAAGAAATTCAAATTCCACCGATTTCTTGGGGGTCGTTCCAAGTTTATGGACGATCCACTTGCTGATGAAATACAAGAGGAATTTCTAATATCGAAAAGAGATATTTTACTGGACATATTACCTTATATGAAAGACTTAATCGAAAGCTATCCGAGATCAGAAAAACGCAAGTTCACAGAGGAGCTTGCAGAAGAGTTTGGTTTGACGGATAGAGAACTTAACAAATACTTATGAAAAAAATATAATTCACAAAAATTAGAAAAGAATTAGAGAAGAAAGACAATAAATTAATTAAAAATCTTGGTGAAAGAATTTGGCAAGCGAAAAACCAATTTATAAAGATGAATCAAAAGATATTGAAGAACGTGTCGAGGATTTATTAGGACGTCTTACGTTTGAAGAAAAATGTAAGCTTTGTGCTGGAGAGGGTAATAATTCTCCACCAGCAATAGAAAGATTAGATATACCTTTATTCGGTATGACTGATGGACCACATGGTGTATCCCCATATCGTTCTGGAGTCGGTCCTTCGGGAGTAAAGATCCCAGAAGACAGTGAAGGTGCATCTACATACTTTCCAACTGGTATTCAGATGGCATCAACTTGGAATCCAGATTTAATTGAGGATTTCGGTGCAGCCCTTGCAGAAGAAACAAGAGCAGTTGGTCGTTCGATGCAATTGGGTCCCGCAATGAATATTTGTAGAAATCCAATGAATGGAAGGACTTTTGAATATTATTCTGAAGATCCCTTGTTATCTGGAAAAATGGGGGCAGCTGCTGTTAGAGGTCTTCAGAGTAAGAGAATTGCCCCGTGTGTCAAGCATTTTGTAGCAAACAACTTTGAAAGTAATCGATTTAAAGTGAATGCAGTTATAGACGAACAAACGCTTCGCGAAATATATCTCAAAGGATTTGAAATCGTTGTAAAAGAATCGGATCCTTGGGGTGTTATGAGTTCTTATAACAAAATAAATGGCACTTATGTATCCGAACATAAAAGAATTCTCAGAGAAATACTAAAAGAGGAATGGGGTTTTAGTGGTATGGTTGTATCAGATTGGGGTGCAACAAAACATACTTCTGGGATCAAAGGATTAATTGAGGCAGGTTTGGACGTTGAAATGGGTTCCAGATTTATGTATAACATAGATGAAATGAAACGGATGAAAGAAGCGGGTGAATTTCCAGAAGAATATTTTGATGATAATATCCGGAGATTCTTACGCACAATGTTACGTGTTGGAAATTTTGACGATCCAGATAGTCTCCCCGAAGGAAGAATTAATACTGAAGATCATCAACTGCTCAGTCGTAAAATGGCAGAAGAAGGAATGATCCTGCTCAAGAACGATAATAGTCTATTACCACTAAACATCAATAAAATCAAGAAAATTGCAATATTTGGAAAACATGCAGATATAAAATTTGGGCGCAAGAAGCTTGGTGGAGGTAGTTCCGCCGTATTTCCTCCTTATGAGATCACCGTCCGAGAAGGTTTAACAAATAAGTGCAAAGGAAAAATTGAAATTGTCGAGGATGCCGAAGAAGCAGATGTATGTATTGTATGCGTGGGTTTAGAACATAGCCATGACTTTAAAGGAGGAGATCATGAAGGCAGTGATCGTTTGCGTTATGATCTGGGTATATTACAACCGCGATTAGTCAATTCAGTTGTAAAGAAGAACTCTAATACCATAGTAGTATGTATCAATGGGTCACCATTTGGCATGGAGAAGTTTGCAGATAACGTGCCAGCAATATTGGAGGCATGGTATGGGGGTATGGAAATAGGAAATGTCGTTGCAGATATTCTCTTTGGTAACGTGAATCCATCCGGAAAATTACCCGTTTCATGGCCTAAATCTAAAAGTGATATCCATACGGCACTTTCCTTGTGGGATACAATTATTCCAATAAAGGAGGTTGTATATGAAGAGGGAATCTTCATCGGATATAGGTATTATGATTCCAAGAATGTAAATCCAAGATTTTGTTTCGGTTATGGTTTATCTTATACGGATTTTGAATATAGTAATTTGATTGTAAGTGCTACAGAATTGCATGAACGAGGAAAATTAAACATTTCATGCATGATTAAAAACACCGGAGAGATGGATGGTGCCGAGATCATCCAATTGTATATAAGTGATAAGAATGCCGGTATTAAACGCCCTAAGAAAGAGCTTAAAGGATTCAAAAAAGTTTTCCTAAAAGCGGGAGAAGAGAAAAAGGTGGAATTTGAATTAACATCTGGAGATATCGCTTATTTTGACATCAATGCTAATGACTGGTTAGCCAGAGAAGGAAGTTACGATATATTGGTTGGCGCATCTTCGCGAGATATCAAATTCAGAAATAATTTTTCCTATAAGATGTGAAAATACTTATATTCTGATTATTTTTTCCCTTTTTTATTCGGAAAAAAATATTTCATCTTCAGCAAAGTGAAAAAAAATAAAATATAATATGACTTTTAATAGTCCGCTCCGCAATGAGGGCACATCTCTGGATATTTCGCTCGTTCGAATCGAGTACCACAATATTCGCAAACATAGTATTTGTTTATCTTTTCTTGATGTTCTTGATATTCCTCTTCTTTCTGGCTATATCTGATCGCGATAACGGCAATTAACGTGAAGGGGACAAATACTGCTGTTACAATTGGTGCAGCTTCTGGTGCTGCTAACCAAACTGGGAGTAGCATAAATCCTAAGAAAAATATTGCTACAATAGTGGCGATAGGAAATCTTGGTTTTTTTGGTGGTTGACTCATAATTTAATTTAATTGCAAGAGTAAATAATAATTTTCTAATCCGTTCCTCCAACCCAAATATGAGTATTACCCAAAATAAACAACTTTATTAGTAATAATACATAGAACAAATCTAAAAACATGGATGATATCTATGGAACCTAATAAGTCTGATTCGGGAAATATTGAAGAACAAGAGAGAGTTGTTATTAAAAAAGACCGCTCCAATCTTATAATTAAGATCGCAGGTAGTGCAATCTTTAGTGCATTATCATATGTAGTTCAGTGGGCATTTAAGCCAATTGTTGATGCTTTCAGGATCCCTGGTTGGGAAATGACCTGGTTTGATCCAGTATCAATCATTTGGATAATGGCATTCTTTATTTTTGGATATGAAGCGGGTTTCTTGACAACAATTATCGGAAGTCTACTACTTCTATTGACTGATCCCGCTGCATGGTTGGGACCCTTGATGAAGTTTACTGCAACTATACCTCTAATTATAGTACCTCTTGTAGTAATGAAATTAAGGAGGAAAACACTGACGAGTGAAAATCTGCTTGAGAAGAAGAATATAATTCTTAGCTGGTTCGGTTCAGTTAGTATCCGAGTACCAGTAATGATGTTGATGAATTACATTGCAATAATCTATTTATTACCTTTAATTCTTCCATTTCCAATAAGTCCAGCGGATTTTAACTTAGATTATCTAGGGCTACCCGCTGTAAATGGGTGGTTTGCAGTTTTCATAACGGTGATTATTGCTAACACTATACAAACAGTTTGGGATATAGGTGGCGCGTACCTTATTGTCAAAGCCGTATTAAAGATTAGAAATATCCCTTGGTAAATACGAGATTCTATAAAACGAATCTTCAAATTACTTTTTTTCTTATTTTTATTAGATCTTTTTACGAGATTTCATTTAAAAGCAATCTTTTGTCGAGTGATAGAAAAGTCTATGAGAGAAATTACAGTAGTCGGTGCCGGGGATATGGGACATGGCATCGCAGAAGTTAGTGCAATTGCGGGTTTTAGGGTTTTTTTAGTCGATATTAATGAAGAAATCCTTAAAAATGCCGTAAAAAATATTCGAAAGAGCTTAAAAAAACTAGCGCGAAAAAAAAAAATTAAGAAAGATGAAGTAAAAGCAATAGAAGATAGGATTATTACGAGAACAAAGATAGATGAAGCGCTAAATAATTCAGAGATCGTATTCGAAGCGGTTAGTGAGAACCAAAAACTGAAAAGAAAAATTTTTTCTGAAATAGAAAAATGCATTCCAAACGATAGCCTTATTGCATCAAACACATCATATTTTAGCATTGCAGAATTGAGTGAAGGATTCAACCATCCTGAGCGATTTCTTGGTATGCATTTCTTCAATCCAGTAGTATTAATGAAGAGCCTTGAAATTATCAAAGGGAAACACACTTCAAAAAAAACGATTGAAAAAGCTCTATCAATTGCAGAAAAACTAAATAAGATTGGTATAGTGGTAAAAGATTCTCCCGGATTTGTTGTGAATAGAGTGCAGATGCCGACACAGATACTTCTATGCAATGCCGTCGAGAAGGGAATGATTACACCGAATCAAATAGATGCTGCGATGAAGAATATGGGCTTACCAATGGGTGCATTTGAAGTCATGGACTATAGTGGATTGGACGTTAGTCTGCACGGGTTAGAATACATGTCTAAAAAGTTGGGTCCTGAATATGGGCCTAATCAATGGTTTGTTGATTTAGTTCAAGCAGGAAAATTAGGTAAAAAAACCGGGGAGGGTATATATGATTGGTCTTCTGGTCGTGCAAATATAGACCTTACGGATTCAACGGATAAAATAAAGCCCATAGACTTGATGATTGTGCAAATCAATGAAGGAATGAAAGTATTGGAAGAGGAAATCGTTAATTCATATAAAGATATTGATTTACTGATAAAGAATGGAACGGGAAATCCTATGGGAATCTTTGGCTTATTAAAAAGCATAGGAAAAGAAAAAATCATAAAAAGATGTAAAGAATTTGCCCAGATGTTCGGTTTAGAATTGTTTAAACCTACCAAGAAATTAAGAGAATGGACAAATTAGCAAACTTTGCGATAATTTTCGATATTTCCATTAATTTCTTTGCAAAATGAATGTAAACAGAAAAGACCTTTATCAGCGATTTTTATTCCGTAGATTAAACTTCTTTTTCTGCAATCGTCACAAAGATTGTTCACTTGTTCCGTTTTATAGACTTTTATCGTATTATCGTAGATTATATCATCCAAGGGTGTAATTCGGAGCTTTCCTTCATTATAAATTTCGTTTAAAAGACTACTTAAGGATGCCATGTTTTGCTTTTTTATGATATAATTTTCATCCAATATCCCAATAAACTGATTATTTTTATCTAATATTAATAATAATTTGAATTCAGGGAGTTTTAATTTTGTTAATTTTTCTATTTCTTGATTTATGATTGTTTTTTCTTTTATAGCCATATGTCTCACTTTTTTGATTTTTAATTGAGTGATACTAAATGAAAATAAGACCCTCAAATGTTTTTAAATACAACGGATTTTTTAGAATCACCCTCTAGTTGAATTCGAGGTGTTTTTTAATCAGTTAAGACAC
>WJKO01000488.1 GCA_014729055.1 Promethearchaeota archaeon
ATTCTAAATATAGCTGAGGTGGATCTTTTTCTATATGTTCCCAAATCTTTTTGCATTCTTTTGGACATTCTTCAGCGTGCTTTTTAAAACCAAAAAATATGTTTTCTCCTTCACTATTAACCATATTTTTACCTTCTACAATACCATCAGGATTCTGAAAGAAAATAAACTCCAATCTAAAAGATTCAGCTAAGTTCTCCCAATACTTAGGACCTTCATCTAAATAGAGACTGAGGATATTTAAAGCTGCATAATCTCCAAATTCGTTGGATTGGGGAGTACCAGAAACCAAAATTAAAGGTTTCTCAGCATAATTTTGAGATTGATTTTTTGGTAGAATTCTTAAAGAATAAATTTCATTTTCTAAAGCACTAACGCCAATCTTAGTAAGTTCAGTTGTATTTGGGTTAGCGCCGTGGTAGTTTAGCAACATATCTTTCATATCGGAATATGGAATAACCAATAAATTGCTTATTTTATACGATTCTTGTGGTGATACCTTCAAGTTGATTCCAATAGATTGTCTAGTTGGTTTCACTCTTCTAGGATTCAGGTGTTGAATAATACCATTGGGTAAATATTTCCATAGTTTGATGTTTAAAGAAGACGTCCATCCCTTCCAGATCTTATCATAGTCAGCTATAGCCGTTACGGTTATTTTTTTTATATCCGTAGGTCGCAATAATCGATTTTTTACCGAGAACTTGAAATAAAACGGTTGACCCGAATACAATTCACCAGGATCCCTTTCAGGATAAAATCCATAAATATCTGTGTCATATTCCTTAAAATCCTTGCCATTACCCGTCTCAAACTCGGATGAAAGGATGATCTCTGGGTTTATAAGTGTTTTACTTGATCTTTTTCTTCTTCTTTTACTTTTTATCCCATTCGAATCGACGTTTTTATCTTGTTTTTTTGGTTTTTTAGACATGATTAAAATTAATTAGGATCTTACCCATATTTAATTTATTGATTTTAAGGTAAAATGTAAAAGTGATTTTATGGTTATTAAAAAGAATCGCAAGATTGCGTACTTCTCGATGGAGATTGCTATGGATTCAGATATTCCAACATATTCCGGCGGACTTGGAGTTTTAGCTGGAGATACGGTCCGATCTGCGGCAGATTTAGAAATCCCTTTGGTTGCTATTACTTTATGTTATGATAAAGGATATTTTTATCAACAAATATCACCAGAGGGCTATCAAGTTGAAAAAGAAGTAAGATGGGAATTTAGTAAAGAATTTGAACCAGTTCCAAAAATAATTGAAATAAAAATCCAAGGAAAACCAGTAAAAGTTGGTGCTTGGAAATATTCTGTTATCGGTAAAACTGGATGGGAAATTCCCGTTTACTTGCTTGACACGGAGGTTCCACAAGCAGATGGAATGGAATGGGCTAAGAATTTCACCCATGTTCTCTATGATGCCACCCCTTTCCAAAGATGTGTGCAAGAAACATTGCTTGGTATTGCTGGACCGAAATTACTTGATGAATTAGGATATTCTGGTTTAAATACGTATCATTTGAATGAGGGACATGCTAGCTTTTTAACACTTTATTTGCTTAAGAAACTAAAAGATGAAGAAGAAGTAAAGAAACGGTGCATTTTTACCACACATACACCCGTTCCCGCGGGGCATGATAAGTTTGAATATAGTCTTATTCAAGACGTCTTAAGGGACTATGTTCCGCCCAACATTAAAGATTATGCTGGTGAAGATAAATTGAATATGACTAAGTTGGCGATTCATTTCACCCGGTATGTAAATGCTGTTGCTCAAATGCACGGAAAGGTCAGTCGAGAAATGTTTCCTGGAGTAGAAATTGATGCTATAACCAATGGAGTTCACAGTAGATTCTGGACAAACGAATACTTAGCCGAATTGCTTGATGAATTTACAAATGAAGGAACTCCTATAACTGAATCGTGGTTTGATAAAGTATGGAAAATTGATCCTGACGATATCTGGGAAGCTCATGAAAAAGCAAAATATGATCTAATCGATTATCAAAAAAGCCATTCCTCTACTTTATTTGAAGAAGAAATCTTAACCATAGGATTTGCAAGAAGGGTTACGGGTTATAAGCGTCCGACATTAATATTCAATAATTTAGAAGAATTAGCACGAATTGCTAAGAATAAAATACAGTTTATTTTTGCCGGTAAAGCACATCCTCGTGATGATCAAGGAAAAGGATTCATAAAAGAGATTCATGACAAAGCTGATGAACTTTGGCATAGTTATCGAATTAAGGTATGCTTTTTAGGACATTATGATATGGATCTTGCCAAAATGATGGTGAGTGGATGTGACGTGTGGCTCAATAATCCTCGCCGATATAGAGAAGCTTCAGGAACAAGTGGGATGAAAGCATCACATAACGGCGTATTAAACTTAAGCATCTTAGATGGCTGGTGGATCGAGGGTTATCAGATGGATCCGAAGGCGGGTTGGGCGATAGGTCCAGCTCCAGGCGAGTCGGGGGCCGATGAGAATAACGATGACCTTGCAGCAAAAAGAATCTATAAACTACTTGAAGAGAAAGTGGTGCCGATTTTCTATTATAACCGAAATGAATGGGTTGATAGAATGAGACACGCGGTAGGATTAGGTAAATTTTTCAATACTAACAGAATGGTGTCAGAATATGCCAAACGGGCATGGAATCTTGAAGAGTCACCTAGATGGATATCTAGAGTAAATCTTTAGTTTTCAATTTAATTTTATAATTAAATTTATAATAAAATTACATTAATTTGGTTAGACAATACGGACATCTTCGGTATTCTGCATTTGGATCTGGGAGGGGCCTTCCACAATTCGGACACGTTTTAACCTCAAAATTTGTCTGCGTAGAAATAAAATGAAAGTCTTTAGATGCACCCTTACTTACGTCAACACTAAAAAGACCAGAATCCGATGCTGTTTTCGATCTAACATCTTCCGCCATATCAAGCAGATTATCAAGATCTTCTGCTATTATTTCTATTACATCTAAAAAGATTTTAGAAGGTTTGCTACTAGGGTCAAAAAATATTGTAGTGACAATTCGCATTTCATTGGCCTGATGTTTTAGAATAATAGGAACTTTAATATCGGGAACTTTCTCTGAATAGGGAGAATCCAAGGGCAAATTACGTTTTATGGCTTTTCTTAGCCTTTTATCATTATTGAGAATTATAGATAAACGATCTTGGTTAGAGATATCTTTTAAATCAACCTCTAACAATAAATTTTCAATTTCCTCTGTGTCTTCTGGTAATCCTCCTAAAAATGATCTCGCTACGATTTTTCTTCCTCTCGAAGTACCATAACCGATTGCAAGATCTCTCCCATAACGAACGTTATATTTCACCAAAATCCTTAACTTAGTTGCTGAAATCACACCATCTCCTAAATTAAATGATTTTTGCGCATATTGAATTTTAAATCTATCAATATATCCCTCTGTATTTGGATCATAAGTAACTAGTATACCGCCAGTAACTTTTTGAATGTCCCTAACAACGTCCATGAATTTACTATCAGAACGCATCCAGTTAAGAATCTGCTGACCTATTGGTAATTCGCCAGCTACTCCCGTATCACGAACCTTTGCTTTAAATGTCTCAGTTTGTCTTTTTCTAAGCGCTTCTCTCTTTTTCCTCAAAGTTTCTTGATTGATATCTGGACTAGTACTACTGGAGCTTATTTCTGGTTCACTAGGTGCTGAAATTGCTGGTTCAGAGCTTTCGACTATTTTTGCTGATCTTTTCAACATAATAACTAAATTCTTCTTGATGTTTTTCATTAATAAAGTAACTAAATCGTACTCTCCGTCCATATTTAGTTCCGAAATCATATATGCCAGTAAACAATAGGCTAAACCTCTCTGATC
>WJKO01000489.1 GCA_014729055.1 Promethearchaeota archaeon
ATGCCAAGCTGTTTTATTATATAATCTAAACAATAATCTGAAAAAGATAACACATTATTTTTATTCTTACGAAGTAAATTTGTGGAATCATAGTCGTTTAAAGAAATATACTTAAGCTTCTTCTCTTTCGCATTTTCTAATTCTGCAATATCAATATCTCGAGCCCCAAATACAAAGATATTGGTAGATGTTGGATTAGCAAAATCATCATGAATTCTCTTTAGAACAGTGCAATGTGAATGGTATTCACTTTCCCAACTTTCATAAAAGTCGATGTGGGCATCTAAAGAGAGAAAATAAAGGTCTTCATCGGAATATTTCTTATAGAGAGCACTAAAACTTGGATAACTAATGTAATGATTACCGCCTAAAAATATCGGGACGATCTTTGGATTGATTAAGTGTAATTTATTCACAATCTCCGATATTGATTTCCTCAAATTCGTCAATTTACAGTCTTTTTCAATAATATCACCTACATCTGCTATCTTTATACGATCATCTAAATATAATCCACGGTCACTAACAAGGGAAATCTCATCCGATAATTGCCGAATCTTATTTGGCGCATCACAGGTATTTCCACGTTCTTGTGTTGATTGATGATCAAATGGTACACCGACTATTACAAAGTTTGTGTCTTTCGTAATTTCGTTTGATGCCCTTAAAAAAGATATATTATGGGGTTGCTTTTTTTTTTCTCTACTCAATTGAATTTAAACCTTCCAATATTGATTTTTACTTTAAAATCGTTTACATCTCAGTTAAAACATCGATTGTAAGCAAGCTTAGTCCATGTCTTAATACATATCTAACTGCATCACTTAAGATCAATCTGAAGTTTTGCGTTTTTTCTTCTTCTCCTATGACACGACAAGTATGATAAAATGCGTTGTATTCTTGTGCCAAGTCGAACAAATATCGACTTAGTGAATGAGGTTTAAGGTTGATGGTAGCATCCTTTATGGTTTTAGGATATTTATATAATAAATCTATAAGATTAAGCTCATGTTCATTACTTATTATCGAAAAATCCATCATATCGAGATTAAAAATATCGTTGACTTTGTCTTTTTCGGGATCGTATGGAACATCAATATTCTCTTCCTTAGCTTTTGCGAATATCGAGCATATTCGTGCATAAGCATATAAAATATATGGTCCAGTTTCACCTTCAAAAGAGATGCTCTTTTTAGGTTCAAAAAGAAAATCACGAGTATATTCATACTTTAATATATAAAACCGTAAGGCAGCCATCGCTATTACATCAGCTCTCAAATCCCGCTCTTTTTCTGAAATATCTTTGTATCTTTCTTCTATTTCCTTTATAGCCAGAGTTTTAAGTTCGCTAACAAGATCGTCAGCATCGACTACCGTGCCTTCTCGAGACTTCATTTTGCCACTCGTTAAATTAATCATACCATAACTGTAATGTAAATTCTTACCTTCCATACCGAGTCTATCTAATAATTCAAAAACAGTTTTTAATTGCATATTCTGTTCATTTCCAATAACATAAATCGATAAGTCGTAATTGTAATCTTGCATTTTCAATTTTGCTAAATAGAGGTCTTGAGTTATATATAAGCTTGTACCATCACTTCTCAATAATACCTTTTTTTTAGGCAGTCCCTTCTTTTTGAAATTTGCTATGATTGCTCCATCTTCTAGTTTTTCAAACAAGCCTCGTTTGAGCCCATCATAAACAATATCCTTTCCTTTATCATAGATCTGACTTTCATAATAGGTTTTATCATGTTTGATTTGAAATACATCAAATGTCTCTTTAAAGCCTTTTTCAGCCCAATTATTCATCTTCCTCCAAAGAGATCTCACTTCAGGATCTTGATTTTCCCATTTTTGCAACATATCTTTAATTTCCGCTTGTAGTTGCCCATAATCAGATTCTGCAATTTTTTTCTCAAGAGTTTTTATTATTGCAACATCTCGTTCTTCTTTTTGTTTCGAGCTTTCCTTCTTAAATTCGTTCAGGATAGACGACACTTTTTCCTTTCGTTTGGCTTCCTCTTCCGCATATTTAACGTAATATTTACCCACAAAATGATCAGATTTCATATTTTCAGTTTTCGGTGTGGATCCATGTCCAAACTGATTGTATGCCCACATACTCTTGCAAATATGTACACCTCTATCATTGAGAAGATTGACTTGAAACACTTGACTATGTGAAAAACTACATAATTTTGACAAGGCTTGACCCAAAAGCATATTACGGATGTGACCTAAGTGTAATGGTTTATTTGTATTAGGAGATGGATACTCGATGACTATTCTCTGATCCATTTCTTCTTTAGTAATATAAGATAAAGCAAATTCATCAATATCCTTAAAAATATCATTTAATGTGTCTTTTACTTGAATTTGCTTGTTCAATTTAAAGTTTAAATATGGACCCGCTAATTCAACTGAAGAGATAAACGAAATAGAATCTATTACTTTATCGTTAACGTAACTATGGATTTCTTTAGCAATGATTTTTCCGTCTTTCTTTAGATATTTTCTTAGCGTATAACAATTAATAGCAAAATCTGCGTCAATATTTGGATTAGCTTCTCTCACAAAGTCTATAATATCTTTCCACTCAAGATTTGCATAGTCTCCAATAATCTTAGCTATTTGGATCTCGTAATTCATATCATAATTATTGCAGCAAATCAGAAAAATTTTATTATAGTTTCTCAAAATGAAGGAGCAAAAATTTCATGTTTCAGGTTCATTTTCGGGTTTTTCTTCTAGTTTAGGAGATTCAATTTCCTCAATCTTCTTTTTAAAGAAGATGCGAATAAAACAATAATCATCTGTCGTATCTTTTTCACGAAAAGAATACTCTACATTCATATTCGTTAATATTTTTAAAGCATTTTCAAAGTAACCCATAGTAAATTGACATAAAGTTCCCCCAAACTCTATGTCTTCCCGACTCATAATTACGGATCTGAGCGGACAAACGTTTTTTATTTCAAGAATATACCGATCTTTTTCGCTATCTTCTCTGAAATCTACTTGTTCAATGTCATATAGTTGTTTTATTGAAGTCTCCAGTAAAGAGAAAGCTGCTGAAGGAAGCTCAAATGGTTCATCTTCAGTCTTATTATATTTCTTCAAAATCTGTTTAGCAACAGTCTCGCCTGGTTTTTGCCCAATTCGATAAATCATAGCGTTAATAGTTGGATGTCCGTACAATTTCTCAAGCTCTGAAGTAAGAGAACCAAGAAAAATCCGTAATCCCAAATTTTCTTTTTTAGTCTCCATCAGACTAGATCTTTTTCTACTCCATAAAAAAACCTTTCATATTTATGACAAAATAAAGTCTCCATAATTTTTTTAATCTAAAAAATCTCAAGGTATTTATAATTAAAATAAAAAAAATTGGTTGTATCGAATATGGCTATAGAAATCGGCTCATGGATCATCTTAATAACAACAGGCATGATATATTTAGTGTTTCTGTTCTTTGATGCTTTCAAGAGGGGCGAATCTTATGGGAATTTGGCATATGTTATGGCTGTCGCTCCTACAACGTATCTTTGGTACTTAATTACATTACCTGCGAACTTGGCAGAATACAAATGGTTTGGTGTAGTGGGTATTTGGTTAGTACTCGTGACCCTATGGTTTATTGCAATGATAAGAGATTTTATTTTGATGCGTAAAGACAAAAATGATAAGAATAAAAAGGATATAGACGATGTCGGGTTATATTTAGTATTGGGAATTATTGTTCAACTTATTATCTGTGCGGTTCTCCCAAGCGATAATATTTTTCCTCATATGCAAGAAGGATCTAATCTGAAATGGTTTTTCTGGTTACCTGATTTACACGGCTTTATAGGATTCACACCAGAACAACTAATAGTATTCCAATTGTTTAGAATTATGGTTACCGTATTAATAATAGCAGTCATTATCCCAATGATCTTAGATTTAAGAGCAGAATCGATAAATATGTGGGTATTATTGATCATTACATTGATCTTTTGTCTTCCATTTACATTGATTTGCTGGCTATGGTTACCCGACTGGTGGGCTCCGCTTTTATTCTTAGTAGCTGTTCTCTTTTTCATAACATTGCTTCTACTAACGAAAGGATCGGATAAGAAGTAAGAAATTCTATGTAATTATATCCAAATATTTTTTATCTCAATTCTTTTTTCTTATCTTAGATTCCACAAAAAAATTATTTTTATCTTAAGGTTAATCTCTCATGACGCAAGTTAATCAAACAAAACTCGAAAGATTCATTGACAAAGTAAAAAACTACATAGAGCTTCTGTCATTATCAAACAAAAATTTTAATGAATTAGAGAATAATACCCTAGATAAACTAAGCAGTCATCAAAAAACGAGTCTAATAGTCAGCATTATCATGGTATGTTTATATTCTTTTTCCTACTACTTCATTGCTGCTTATGGCATATTTAGGTTACCATTTTCATCTTATTACACATATAGCCTGACGATTAGAAATATCGCGATTTATATCGCATATGGATTCTACTGGGTGTGCTTTACTCTAGCTCTAATTGAATTAATCCGAGAATTTCTTTTTATGTATACGATTCTTGAAAAAAATAACAAAAGAGCACAATACCTCTTAACTGTTGATAGTAATTCAGATGTTAATCAAGCAAATGAAAAAAAGGAAGATCGCATGGATGACATAATAAATGAGGATATACAAAAAAAGAAACGCGAGATCGGTGATCTAAATATTGAATTACCATATGTCAGATATTTAATATGCATTGGCTTAATCAGTTTAGTTTTCGGTGGTATGAACTATTTCCTGCCATTTAACTCACGATTTCCTAGTTATACTGAGATATTTTTGGGTATGGGGCAAGTTCCAGCTTCGGAATACTTCTTGTTCCTCATCCTTATGGGCGTAATATTTATGAGTCAAGTTTTCTTGATTGTCTTCTATATTTTTGGCTCTGTTTCAAGAAGAAACAAGATTAAAGCTATTATCTATTTAAGGGTACAAGATGAAGTATTCCAAGAATTGTCCAAAGAGGGTATTGATGTAATAAAAAGCACAGATGGAACAATAAAAATCAAAGATGAAGAAAGATCAACAGACCAAGTGGATAATGAAGACCAAAGAATATCGGCTAAATCTAAATCTATCTTTAATTCCCCTATAAACGACGTTAAGAACGAGCGAATTAGAAAAATCAGATTGAGAAACAAAATAAAATATCTAAAAGAAAGAGAAAAACTATTAACGATGATACAAGAGGAAAAACTGAAAAATCTCTATGGAAAGAAAGGATATAAAGCGTACAAGAAAGAATTGAAAAGAAAGAAAAAGTTATTGAGGAAACAAGGCAAAAAGATCCCGGAAGACGAATCCTCTTTAGTTGAGGTGCACGGTTATGAAACAACAGCAGATGCGAAAGACGATGAAAAAATAAAAAAACCAGATGAAATCATAAAAGAAAAAATGAAAAAGAAAAAAAAGAGAAAACCAAAAAAGAGAAGAAAATATGATTTTACGTGATTGAATTGATTGAAAAACTCACTTTTATTTCTGGTAACAAGCATAAATTCTCTGAAATCCAATCTTATTTTAAAGAGGCAAAATTATCGATAAAATTAGAAAACCAAGATTTCAAGATGATTGAACCGCAAGTGGATTCTATTGAATCTGTTGCAGATTATAAACTTAATAGCATTAAAGAAAAAATAGATGGTAGTTATTTTATAGAAGACGCAGGTTTCTTTATAGATGAATTAAGGGGATTCCCTGGTGTATATTCAGCATATGTCAATAGGACAATTGGAAATCAAGGAATACTTAGACTTATGAGGAATGTGAAGAACCGCGCATCTAGATTCGTCAGTATAATTGCATTGCATATACAAGACAATCCAGAGACTTTTATTTTTAAAGGAACCGTAAACGGAAAAGTTGCAAATGAAATCAAAGGAAACTTGGGGTTTGGATTTGATCCTATATTTATACCAAATGAGAATCCTGATTATACTTTCGCAGAGATCTCAACCAAGAAAAAAAATCTAATTTCGCATCGCTCTCGCGCAGTTCATAATCTTATTGAATTCATAAAATAAAAAAAAATCTAGTAATTATAGTAATTAAATGAATCTGAAATCCAAATCTTAACTATTTTGCTCACATCTTTTGTATAGAACGGTTTCAAAGATTATTTGGCTTCGAGGATGAATAATGTACGGCTATGAGGAATATAGAATTCGTCTTTTTTCTTGATGACTACTGAATGAAAATATTCTGCTAATCCTAAAAATCCACGTATAACAGACTCATCTTCTTCAAATCTAAAATATACAATACAGCTTGAACCACTGCTTGATACTTTTACTTTATGGTACACCCTCTCATCAATTAGAGGAATCTTCAATTCGTTAACAATCTCGTAAACCCGTTTTATAAAGAGTTCTTTTTTTGCTATGATAGACACGACCAATTAATTGTTATTTGTTATGTACCTTAAGAAGGTAGAAAATAAAAAAGTAATTCGTAATTCGTATTTTTGAAATTTGTTCTAAAAGCGCTTGTTTATTTAGCTTGACTCGAGTTTAAACAGAGTTGAACCATTAGGAATATAGAATTTCTCCTTCTTTTTAATGACTACGGTATGAAAATACTCGGCAAGCCCTAAAAATCCACGAATCACTGATTCATCCTCTTCAAATCTAAATTGCACAATAGCATCAGCTTTACTCTCTGATAGTGCAACTTTATAATAAACTCTTTCATCTATCAAGGGGATCTTAAGTTCGTTGACGATCTCATAAACGCGCTTTATAAAAAGTTCTTTTTTGGCCATACTATTCACCGTTTATTTTTAAATGATTTTAGTCTTTTTTTTTTATGGAAATTTAATTTATTATGATATCTATTCGC
>WJKO01000490.1 GCA_014729055.1 Promethearchaeota archaeon
AATAGATTCAGCTGTTTTAGCCCATGTAAATACTTCCGATACCAGTTGCTGACCAGACTCGACCCGCCGTTTTATCTCCCCGTTTTCGGTATTTCTTTTTTCAAATACTTCCATCATGATCTTGGCAAGATTCTTCTGATCAGGTTCTATCCACATAGAGTTGGGAGATTTGAGATGGCTGCGTGACCAGTCAAAATTGTAGTCGACTAGCCAGGCAGTTCGTTCTGTACAAAACTCTGTCTGGGCTCCATATGCTGTCGTTATGACAGGCACACCATAGAACATAGCTTCAGCAGCCGGTAAGTTAAATCCTTCGCCCCGAGTCGGCAGTACAACAGCATCTGAAGAAAGATATAATTTTGCAAGATTTTTTTTTCCAATGCTTTTATTAATTAGCTTAATAGGTGCAAGATGAGAATATTTATTCTGCATGGATTCTATTTGCAATGCAGTCTCATTATGTTGATTTGGAAATGTTTTTAAAACAAGTTCAACAGGATCCTTATAATTGAATGCTAAAGCATATGCCTTTAGCAACACATCAATCCCTTTGCGAGGAAAGCCTGAAGATACATGCAGAAAGCGAAATTTTTCGCGATGGTTTTTTCTCTGAGATACATCTGGCATAACAAAGTGATCAATGCCTAACCAAACAATTGATACGGGTATCTTAATACCGCTATCGATAAGCACCTTCTTCGCGAATTTGCTTGCAACCAACATTCCGTGGTAATTAGCATTGAACAGGTTGATTATTTCTTCGGATACGATCGATTCTTCCCAGAAGAAAAATGCCAGTTTTACATCAGCTCCGAAATCTACCGCCATCGGTGGAAAATGATTGACGATTAGCACTGATATTCCATCTTTTTGCACTGTTTTGTTTATCAATGGAAAAATACATCTATATTCCTCACCCGGTATATCATGGAAACTTTGTTGAACACTTTCCTCATAGGGGAAAATGGAAATCTTACCGGGATTTTTCCTTTCCAATGCCATAGCAATTTGCCTGTTCACAATAGCTAGGCTGTACGATCCGTTTATATGACCTGCTATTGTATAAGCATGAGGTCTTATTAAATTCGAATTATTACTTTCAGGAAATATTCTAATTCCACATTCTCCGAGATAGTTCGATAATTTTTCCCTCATTTTAATAATTTTAAAATTTTCAATCTGTTGTTTTTGTGACTCAATAATTCGTTCTCGCTCTTGCTTGTTTGTTGCAATGTTGTACATTTTTTCACAGACATATTCTGGTTCACGACTCTTGAGCAACTGATAATCGTTTGCCAAAACCCAAGGTATTGCCCCTACGGGGAAAGCAAGTATCGGTACATTTGCTGCCATTGCTTCCAGCATCGGCACACAAAACCCTTCATGTTCACTCATAGAAACATACAAATCGGCTTTTCGATACCATTCTATCAGGTCTTCGTCACTGACTTGTCCAGTAATGATTATTTTACCTTCTACTCTAAAGCTTTTAATGATATTCTTAACTTCTGAAAGATAATCGTTTTCACCTTTTTCTGCTTTGCCCACTAGAACCAACTGGCAAGGTTCATCATATCTATAAGAAAATTCTGCAAAACTACGCACAAGATCACATTGGCCTTTCGAACGCACGACTCTTCCCACAAATAGAACGGTAAATGTCTCATTCTTTTGTCCCGAGTGTGAGTCGCTTTTTACCTTTTTTGTAAAATCCTCAATGTCGATAAGCAATGGAATGACGGAAGAAGATTTATAACCTAATTCAGTTAGCTCTAGTGCATTAAATGGGCTGTCTGCAATACTTCCAATAACGTAATCTCTATATTTCAATAGCTGGTTGCGACCGAGTTCTGCATAAGCTTGCATGTAGGGCATGTCGTTAAGCAAATTAACTGGGGTTATATTATGATATATTAATATTTTCAAGTCTGGAACTTGTAGAACTTGATCTAAACCATCGAATCCCATTGAATGATGGACCAGAAGTAATTGATCTGTCCCCCCTGTATACTCTGTAAACAACTTGAGATGCTTATCGATTCTCGGGTCGATTGTGTTCACGTATATTTCAGACTGATACCCCCAGTTGCGTAAAATACGTTGAATTAAAAACATTGCATTTGTAATTGCGTCTCCATAACCAGAACCAGGATGAAATTGATGAATATTTTTGATTCGATATTCAATTTTGTTACAATGTTTCGGCAGCGTATATTCTGGTGCAAAATCGTGAATTTTCACTTTTTCTTTTATTACGTTTTCTCTGGGTACTCCTATTTCGGATTTTTGAGGGACCGGCATCATACCTGCTACTCGAAGGATTTTGTTTTTTATTTTTGGTCGTGAATTAAGGATCAGTCCTCCAATCTTGCGCGGGACTTTATACTGCATCATTCTCTTTATGTAATAACGTATTACAGGGTATAAGATTCTTTTTAATTTCGGTACCACCTTCATCACTAGGTAATTTATAGTTCGTAAAGGCTTGGTAATTTGCCAGGAGGTACTTGCATAAACCTGCTCTAGTTGAGAGGTGACAAATTTCAGTTCGCTGCCAATTTCTTTGATTTCTTTTTGTAACTGAAATTCTCTAAATCCGATATAGTCATCAAATACATTCGCTTGAACAGAAAAGTATGGTTGTAAGTTCAAACATTCTTGAGCTAAGTAAAATTTATTTAACCCGTCATAATATACATATTCATAGTTATTCGTTAGAATTAGTGATTCCCATTCATGAGAAACATCTTTTGTCGAATATGGTTCATTTGCTTCCACCATTAGGATCCAAGGCCTCACCTTCTCAAATGAGAAGCCTTGTAGTACGGATTTTTCGGCACCTTCTACATCGATCTTTAGAAAATGAATAATATTTATATTATTTTCTTCGCAAATCATATCCAGAGTTGTACAGGGGACTGTATATATGTTTGTTTTTACACCATCTTTGGTTAAACGATCAGCATATTCTTTTCTCGTTGTTGAAAGGGCTGTATCGAGTTGATGACTATCAATAATCTCAAAAAATTGTATATCTCCGGCCTTGTCCGACACAGCGATATTTAGATTTATATCTTCCGGTCGATCCATTTCAAATAATTTGAAATTAGCACTAACCGGTTCTATATTGACCCCCCTCCAGCCCCGATCATAGAAAGATTTTGTAACCGATCCATATAGGGGATGATGGGCACCAACATCAACGTAAAACCCTTTTTCTATATGCTTGAGAGCACGAAAAAGGATGACGTCTTCGCTATTGTCGCTGTAGGATATAAAACTCATGTCTTGTTTCCTGGCAATAGAGAATAAATTAGGCTGGCCTATTTTATACCAGTGACTTATTGGTATAAGGTATGATGCTCATTATTCAGTAAATATCAATATAAATCCGATCGAAAGCAGTTCTTTCAAAATGGTGCATTTAATATCAATGACAATGCCTTGACTGCCTATATATTATTTTGCAGCCTTAAACAATTCAGGAATGGTTGAAC
>WJKO01000491.1 GCA_014729055.1 Promethearchaeota archaeon
ATTCTTGCTGGTAATATAACATCAATTTTGTTAAATACTCCAGTTTATCCTCATCTTCAATCCATTTTGCCATTGGATCATGAAGCATTGCTTTCACGACCAGATCAAGGTCATTCCCCAACGCCGCATTTACCGTTAGACGTGTCTGTTCCGCATGTGGACGAACAAGATCTGCGACTTGGTTGGGCATATTTATAGTCTTTATCGGCAACATTTTTTGACCCTTAAAATATCCGGGTATCTCTACTACACAATCATCTGGTAATTGGGGTATAATTTTTGGATAATCTGGGTGAACATTTGGAATATTAACCACATGATGAGTTGGGTTATCATCTCGCCAATCAAGGGTCATTTCCATGGCTCTTTCTCCTTTCTTTCTGGGCCCGGGAATAGGCCATATACCCTTTGCCATTGCATTAAATTCCCAATATGAGGAACGCCTATTGTAACTTAATCCCCAGACGTCACGTATCACGGGGAACTTCCAATAAGGACATTGTATTTCATGGTTAAAATAATTAAAATAGTCTGGAAGAAATTCAGCAACGTGTCTTGATCCAGGATAACAGAAATAATTATGTTTCCCCAAGAGATACCAATTAAATCCTTTTCCAGAATAGTTTTTCTTGGTAAGTTCAAGGTATTTTTCTCTCATAGCGGGATATAAATCTGTCCCTTGATATTCGATTTTCGTATACCAAGCGAAATGATTAATGCCACCATACTCTAAATCCATATTTTGCCATTGCTTTATCCCTAGATCCAAATAATCATTCCCAAAATTCATTATAGCTTTTGAACCACCAAACAACTCATGGCACAGTCCAATATATTGAATATCAGGGGCGATCGTTCGAGCTGACATAACAATAGAAGCTTGTGGATTTGTATAATTTAAAAGAGTTGCTTTTGGGCATAATTTTTTCATTGATTTTGCTATATCTGCAACAACGGGATTGGTCCGAAGACTTCTAAATAGTCCACCAGGACCACAAGTGTCTCCTGTATTTTGAGGGATGCCGAATTTAATAGGAAGATAATTATCAAACCATTCAGCGGCTTGGATACCTACTGATATGCTTTTATATACAAAATCTGCGTTTTCCAAAGCATCGTTATAATCAACGCTGCTTGAAATTTTAATATTATTTTCATCATAACCTAAGATCTTAGCAGCTTTCGCAACCATTTTTTCCAATATTTTGGTCATTATTTTTAATGAGTCGGGGTTAATATCACAAAGTGCGACCTCCATCGGCATGAGTTCTTGTGCATTCACAATATTTCGGAAAAAACCACGTGAAAATCTGAAAGATCCAGCACCAATATATGCTAACTTAAATCTATCAACTGCCATGATTAGTAATTTATTTTTCTTCTAAATTAATTGTTTCACATTCATATGTTTAAAAAAAAAAGCAAGAATTGCAGATGAATTGAAGAAGCAGATGTTTAAGAAATTATTGAGTAAAATTATAATGCCGATAATTTTTGTAAAATAGGTCTCCCATTATCTACAGCCCAATCCATCAATTGTGCATGATATTTCTCGACTTCGTCGGAGTCGGGCTTGTCTACTAAAACGGCTAACAAATATGAGTTACCGCCTTCGGCTACGTTTATATTTCGACACAATATACAAGCATCTTCATATACAATTTTTATTGATTCCATATTGGAAAGATCTAAATCTGCTTTAGCCCGTTCGGCAGTATCTGCAAGCATAGCAGCCATAGCAGCGACCATCTTATCATTTACATTTTTATTATTCTGGGATGCAATTGGAAGACCATCCTTTAATGCAAAAATTCCAGCTTTAAATCCATTACCAATGAGTTGCTTTAATATTTCAGTCAATCGCGCAGTTGACATTTTTTTACCCACCAAAGTTATTTATTATTGAAAACTTATGTTTAAATTTCGATTCGATTCTTATTAATCCTTATGCTTACTTAACATCACTTTATATAGATTAGGTATAAAAAGAAATCGGTAAAAATTATTTTAACTCGATTCTTCATTTACCATAAAGGAATATATAAAGGCAGAGCTTATATCTCCGTCTAGTTCTAAAATTATAACAGTAGGTAGCGGTACTCGTCGTTTCTGAAATTTTACGTTTAAAGGAGGAGATTTAGGAAAGGTTGTTGATCCAGGATTGAGAAATAACACTCCCGGTTCTTCTCTTATTTCGGGGATGTGGGTATGTCCAGAGATCACGATATTAATATTCTCTTGCTTAATTATACTTGGACTTAATTCATTATGGCATATTCCTATTCTGAATTTATCAATGTTGAGGAATTTTACGAAGTCTAATTTGTCTCTAATGGAAGAATCGTCCGAGTTTCCACAAACCGCTTCTACTGGGGCAACTTTTTCAAGAGCTTCTAGAAATTCTAATGTACAGATATCTCCAGCGTGAATTATAAGGTCAACATCTCCAAAATGTTGTCTTAATCTCTTAATTAATCCTGAAAAATCAGTTTTCATAAAAACATGAGTATCGGAGACAATGCCTATATGCAATTGTATTCACCTTATAAAAACATAATCGCAATCAAGAATATTAAAAATCCTACTCCTATGTCCGTTAGAACCAATCCCGTTTTATTTGGTCCTGATTCTTCAGCGTATTTTTTGAATATTTGCTTATAGGGTTTATATTCCACAGCGATATGTTTGCGAAATAAAATTGCTAAAACCACACCCACAATCAGAAATGGTAAATATAATATAAGTGAAATCCGACCAAATGTGAGAGATTGTTGATTATATAACCATAAAGCAGAAGCAGAAATCACATTATTTAGCCAATGTGCGATTATTAAAGGAATAAGCCATCTTCTCTTGATCATAAAAACCCCAGCGATTAATCCTATAATAAACGCAGATAAGCCCCAGATAAGCGCAGGTATAAAGTCCGCCAACAAGTTGTCACTAGTTATTATATATGCAACATGGCTTAGTCCAAATGCAATAGAGAAAAGAAAAATCGATGAATATTTACCAATGTGATGTTTTCCGCGTTGGATAGACACCGCTCTAAAAAAGAACTCCTCTTTAAGACCTACGCATAAATATACAATTAAGGCAGAAGATATAAAGGTAACATAGGTCTCTTCGGATAAGAATACTTGTGAATTACTACCCACAAGGGAATTAATTGAAAAATCAAGTACACCCGGTATAGAATATGCAATAAAATCTAAGGGAATAAAAAGTAGAAAGAGTAATAATAGAGTATTCATAAATTGATACTTTAAGTTATTTTTCGTTACCTTAAAGGTTGAAAACACCTCTTTTATGGGATGGATCTCTTGAGAGCTTGAAATAACATCTGATGATTTAAAGATAAAATTTACAATATATAATCCTATCCATGTCCCAAGAATCACGCTTAATGTGGGAATAAGATAATAAATAACAACGACTTCAACTATATGCCCGGATGCGGTGTCAAAAGGTACCAACATGCTTAATATTAGATTTATAAAAAGAGTACATAATAATATGATCATAATTTCAACGAAAATATATGCTCTCTTTATATAAGGTGAGGATTGATCTTCCTCGTTTTTTGTATTTTTAAGATCTTTTTGCATATTTTTATCTCCCCTTATTTCTTAAAAAATACTTCTTGAATAATTATAAGTTCCACATTCTGATTCTATTAATACTTCATTTTGTCTACTATTTGCATCATTTGATGCAATGTAGCCGATTTTCTTAGCTTTTACCCCAAATTGATTTGCTATGTGAATTATCGAATTACATAATTCATCGGGAACTACAAGTTCCATACGATGTCCCATATTAAACACTTGATACATCTCCTTCCATGTGGTGTTAGATGAATCTTGAATTAACTTAAATATAGGCGGGATCTGAAACAAACTATTCTTAATATATTTTAGTCCTTTACCAAAATTTAAGCATTTAGTTTGACCTCCTCCTGTATTATGAAATATTGCATGTATTTGATTACGATATTTTTCCAAAACTTTCGTTAATACAGGAGTATAAGTTCTTGTTGGAGAAAGTAAAGCTTCACCTATCATTAGATCAGTTCCACTCAATTTCTCAAGTAAATCATGCTTTCCGAAAAAAACCAAACTTTCATCAAGATGAGAATCGTAACATTCTGGATATTTCTTATAATATTTATGATCTAAAGTACCGTGTCTTGCTAAAGTTAGACCATTACTTCCAATACCACTATTATATTTTTCTTCATAATCAGTTTTGCCAAAGCTTGAGAATCCAACTATTGAATCACCTTTTTCAATTTTATCACCGGCGATTATCTTCTCTCTTAAGACTCGGGAAAATAGAGATACAGCAACTTCAAAAGTTTTAATTAAGTCCCCTACATCCTCAGTTTCTCCTCCCGCCAATGTTACGTCAAATCCCCAGTCAGTCAATTGTTTAGTAAACTTCACATGTTCATCTATTAACACATTGAGAATTTCACCATTAATCAATTTTTTATTCCTACCGATGGTGTCACTGATTAGCGCATTACCGTCGACACCAACGCACAGCACATCGTCGACATTCATAACAATTGCATCACGCACTACACCTCTAAACCATTTTAATTCTTCGGTCTCTTTATACATGATATAAGCAAGGCTTGTTTTTGTACCCGCCGAGTCTGAATGGAAAACAGAACAATATTTGGGATCCCGCGTTACATCAGGCAATATTTTACAGAATGCATCTGGATATAAGCCTTTGTCAATATCTTTAATGGCTTCATGAACTTCAGACTTTGAGTGAGATACGCCTAATTGTTCGTATTTGTTATCTTCTGGCACGATTTTTCCAACTCGATAGGTATTTTCTTCAATTAATGAGCTTCATCAGAATTTTTTTGATTTTATTACAGATAGTAAATTATCTATTTGTTCTATTGCCTTTCCTAGATAATTTGCTGGATCTAACATTTCATTAATTTCTTCTTCATTAAATTGATTGCTAATCAGTTGATTTTCAAGCAATATTTCCTTCATAGAACGATCAGTGTTTCTCGCTTCAATGGCAGATGTTCGTAGTATTTCATGTGCTTCTTGCCGTCCAATATCCTTAGCCACTAATTCTATCATTATTTTTTCAGCTAGAAATGCCCCTTTTGTTAAATCCAGATTTTTATTAATATTCGTCTTGTTAAATTCAACATGTGGTAAAATAGAATTCAATTGCGTCAACATAAAATCCAACAATATAAAGTTCTCTGGAAACAATACTCGTTCCGAAGCACTATTTGTTAGATCACGTTCGTCTTCCAATGTCATGTTCTCTAAAGCGATGCTTGCATTTGACTTAAGAACGCGACTCAGTGCACAGAGTCTTTCGGCTTTATGAGGGTTTCTTTTGTGTGGCATTGTTGAACTTCCAACTTGCTTCTTTTTAAAGGGCTCAAACATCTCTGCTATTTCGCTTCTCTGTAGGATTCGCATTTCTCTCGCTATTTTATCGATAGTGCCTGCCACTAAACAAGTAAACAAAATAACTTCTGCATGTCGATCTCTTTGCACAATTTGATTCGCAATTAGTACTTCATCTAATTCTAATATCTCCATGACACGTTTTTGTATCTTGATACCTTTATCCCCGAAACTCGCCATGGTCCCAACCGCACCAGACATTTTGCCCGTTCTAATTCGGGGGAAAATTTCATTCAACCTTTCAAGATGACGAGAGACTTCATATAACCATACGCCGATTCGCATTCCATAAGTTGTTGGTAATGCTTGCTGACCGTGTGTTCGACCAACGCATACTAAATCCTTATTTGCCTCAGTAAGCGTTATTAAATTTGATAACAATGCCTTAAGTCTTTTTTTAATAATAAGTAATGCCTGTGATAACATTAATGCCGTTGCTGTATCTTCAATATCATAAGATGTTGCACTCAAATGAATATATTTACCAGCAGAACCATCACATTGTTCTGCAAAAGCTTTTACCATTGCCATTAAATCATGATGGATTTGATGGTCTATTTCCTTGACCCTCTCAAGTTTGACATATTTTAAATCCGCTTTTCTATTTATCTCTTTAGCAGCGTCTTTCGGAATATTTCCTAATTCAGCATGTGCTTGAGCTAGGGCAGCTTCGACTTTTAACCACATTAATAGTTTATTTTCCTCTGTGAAAATATCCCGCATTTCTTTATTGAAATAACGAAATTCAATTGGATGAACTGGCATTTAAATTCAATTAAGAATAATTTTGAGCTGAATTTAATTTAAGCTATTTAGCTAGAATTAAAATCCCAAGCAGACTAGTTTTTTAAATATATCAAATATTTAATTACAATTATAAAGTCAAGAACAAATTAAATAGAATAAAAATACCAGAGGGGTATACAATTAAAGCCGAATATTTTGTTTTTAAATGCCCTAAATGCGGGCTCCCGCAATATAGTCGTCGAGGAAGAAAAACGAGGAAGTGCCCTAAATGTGGAAAACGAATTAATCTTAAGAAAGTTTGGATAAGGGGATATGCTTCTGAGGTATACGAAGCGGTTGCGCTGATCCAACAGTGGAAAGTAGTCAATATAAAAAGAGAAAAAATAGAATCAGTATATCAGAAAAAACTTAATTAAAAATCTAAAATACATCTCGTCCAATAAAGTCAAAGAAGGCTGCAATCCAATCTCGTGGTTTTACCGCAAGCTTTAACGGTCCTTTAACAGTTAAGTCCCCAGCAAAAAAATCAGGGTCGGTATTAGGATCACCATACATAATTTTCTTTGAAACTTCTGGTTCCATATCCATATATACATTATTATTAATATCGGGCAATGGTTCATATTCTCCTTCCCATAAACCCACTTTTTTTTCCTCGGGTGTGAGAACAAAACATGCCTTAGTTTCTGGATGACCACGAACTTCAAAATAATATGCTAGACTTTCATACTCTTCTACATCATCTTGAATGATTTCTGCATATTCTCTTTTATCTTCATCATCAGAAGCTTCTGATTTTAAAAGCCCTTCACCCATAGCACCATAAAACGTAATAACGTCTTCAACTCCGTCCAAAGTCTTTGCATCAAACTTTTTTAAGAAAGATTCGATATATCCTTCTGCTTCATCTTCACTGAACCATTTTGTTATTTTCATAAAATTCACTTTTATTTTATTACTTTAATTTATTTAATTTATTTAATTTATTTTTAACTAATATTCAAAAATACAAAGTGATCTCAATGTCTGATTCGGGGTTAAATCTGCTTGAATTACATGTGGATGAAAAATATTTTAAGAAATTGTTTGACTTAAAGAAAGAATATAAATTACAATATTTTAACGCAAGATTTAATACAAGCTTATCAAGTTCATTTCGGCTAGAGAAAAGTATAATGAAATCAGCGCATAATTTTAATAATTATGGTTTTTCAATTCAAGCATTTGTAGATGGAGGATTTGGTTTTTCAACTTGCAATCTAATCAGCATTGAGGAATTAGAAAATTCGTTCCGTGAGGCAGCTAAATTAGCCCATTATTCTTCTAGAAATGCTGAGAAAAAATTTGATATAAAGGAATTGGATCCCGTTAAGGCAAAATACATCCAACCTCAAAAAAAGAAGTTATTAAATATCAGTGCAGATGAAAAGGCTAAATATATCTTAGAACAAGACAAACAAGCAAGAAATTATGATGATAGAATCGTAAACACAATTAGTTCCTATTCAGATACTATTAAGCACGAACTTATTGTAACTTCGGATGAAAGAATTATTGACTTAACTAGTAGTTATGCAAGAATTATGGTTCATGCTTATTCAAAGGAGGGAAATGTAAATCAATCCTCTCGGGCAAATATAGGGATTACAGGAGGATATGAAATTGTTGATATGGGGGGGAAGGTGGGAATTAAAGCAGCTAAACGTGCGATTGAAATCCTAAATGCAAAACCAGTCAATGCGGGAAGGTATGATGTAATAGTAGATCCATATTTGGCCGGGACATTTGCCCATGAGGCATTTGGACATGCTTGTGAAGCTGATGCAATTCTGGCAAATGAGTCCCAGCTTGCGGGAAAAATCAACCAAAAAGTCGGTCCTGAATTCATTAGTATATATGAAGATCCTGATATTGAAAACGGGTATGGTTCTATAAAATATGATTCTGAGGGAATTAAAGCGAAGAAGATTGCTCTAATTAAGAATGGGATTTTAGCGGGATATATGCATTCGAGAGAAACTGCAAGTAAAATGGATGTTGAGCCAACCGGAAATGGAAGAGCTCAATCGTTTACATCTTTTCCCGTAGTGAGAATGAGAAATACTTATATTGAAAAAGGCGACTGGAATCTCGAGGAAATGCTAGAGGAATTGAAAAATGGCATCTTATGTATTAATTGGAATTACGGGTATACTGAACCCAATATCGGACAATTCATGTTCAAGATGGAGAGGGCTTGGCAAATAGAGAACGGCGAAAAGAAACAATTGTTACGAGATGCTGCTCTGTCTGGTACCATGCTTAATGTTCTCAACAAAATTAGAGCGATCAGTGATAACGTTATGATGGATGATGGAACATGTGGAAAAAGCGGGCAACATGTTCCAGTCGGTTCTGGTGGACCGTATCTATTAATAAACGATATCTCAATTGGAGGAATGTAAATTGAAAAATATAAAGAATCCTTTAGCCGTTTTAGAGGAAAGATTAAATTCTGCTGCTCAGTTTTGTTCAGCATATATTAAAAAATACGATGAAATCAAACTTTGGGAAATTTTTGGTGGTGTACAGCGTTCTGTTGGTATTCAAATCGAAAAAGGTTACTTAAAAGAATCAGCGTCAGGTACAACATCGGCACTCACTATTAGACTTTTCGGAGAACATGGAAATGTTGGTAGTGCAAGTATCAAAGATCTATCCAATCCAAGTGCAAAAAGGGCGATTGAAAAAGCGAAAAGCACAATGAAAGTGTCTCTACCGAATCCAGAGTTTAAAGGTCTCGTAAAACCACCAAATAAATATCCTGATATTCAAACTGAGTGGGATAGAGATATTGAAAATCTGACAATAGATGATACGACTGATGTTATCGATCGGTTTTTGCAAGAACCCGCGAGAGATAAAAGAATTAAATCCATTTCTGGTGGTCTCAGTTACTCGGATGGAAGAATAATAATAATCAATTCTAATGGAATCGATCTGACCGATAAAACAACAAGCGCATCAATAGCAATTGGATACACCATGGAAGAAATCATTAATGGTAAAAAAGAAAATTCAAGCGCTTATGACGGACAAGAGTTTATTTACTTCAAAGAAATACATAATGTAATTGACAAATTATTTGATGAGACATATAAAAAAGCAGAACGTGGCATCAGGAAACATAAGATAGAGACTGGCAAATTTCCAGCAGTTCTTTCTCCCCGTGCAGTTGACGTACTAATAACGACTCCAATTTGTTCAGCAATTGATGCTGAAAAAGTATACCATAATCGCAGTTTTCTCCAGTATTACCTTAACCAAAAAATTGGTGTCGATTTTCTAACAATAAATGATGATCCGTGGCTTAAGGGAGGATTATTGACTTCTCCATTTGACGTTGAAGGAACTCCGACCAAACCAATTTCCATAATTAAAAATGGCGTATTAAAAAGTTTTTTACATAATAATTATACGGCAAATTTATTCGATACTGAAAGCACAGGTCATGCTTCACGTGGATGGTATTCGCCATCAATTGGGATTAGTTCTTCCAACATATTACTAAACACGGGAGATTATACGAAAGAGGAAATGATTTCCGAAATACAAAAAGGAGTCTATTTTGATATTACTTATGATCATGCTAATCTCGTAACTGGTGAATTCTCAGGTATGGTTTCGAGTGGTTTTCTTATTGAAGAGGGTGAAATAAAGAATGCATTAAGGGAAACAATGTTTGGTATTAACTTAATAGACTTTTTTAAGAAAATCAAAGGTTTTAGTAAAAATAGGGTTCGAAAAGAATCGAGTTATTTGCCATTTGCTTTAATTTCTGATATTTCATTTAGCGGACAATAGATGACATAGTAGTCTATAGTTAATTTTCGCTTTTTTTGAACCAATCAATAGTTCTCTTTAAACCTTCTTTAAGTTTTATTTTTGGTTCCCAATTCAATATCTTCTTTGCTCTTTTTAAAACGGGTTTCCTCCGACTAGGATCATCTTTGGGCAATTTTTTATGGACAATTTTCGAATTTGAGCCCGTCAATTCAATTATCTTTTTTGCAAGTTCAAGAACTGATGTTTCAATATTATTGCCTATGTTGATTACTACACCACGAGCATTAGGTATTGCCACATCGCGCAGAATTCCCTCGATCTCATCAACAATATAAGTAAAAGAACGAGTCTGTTTCCCGTCACCAAAAACCGTAATATCCTCATCGTGCAATGCTTGTATAATAAAATTTGGAACAACTCGACCAAATAAGTTTCCGCTTCTAATTTTGGGACCATATGTATTAAAAATGCGAATTAGATGCGCATCTATATTGTATTCCAATATATATGCCATAATATATGCTTCCCCACATCTTTTTGCTTCATCATAACAACTGCGTGGACCAATCGGATTTACGTAACCATAATACGTTTCTGGAGTAGGAACAGCTTCTGGAGGAGGGTTTCCATAAACTTCACTGGTGGAAGAATAGAAAAAAGTGGCATTATGATTATTTGCAATACCAAGAGCATTAAAAGTTCCAAAGGTGTTTGATTTTAAAATAGAAATGGGACTATTCCGAAATTCAAATGGACTTGCCCTAGATGCCATATGCATAACGATATCTATCGAAGTAATCTCAGGAATACTCGCGTAATGAGGATGAATCTTTCCGAAATAAATGGGTAGACTAATATCATGCATAATGAATCTAAAATTTGGATTATCTTCAAAGTCTTGGATATTCTCTCGTAAACCACTAGAAAAGTCGTCTAAGCAGAGAACATTGGCACCTTGAGAAAGTAATACATCACATACCCAAGATCCTAAGAAGCCAGCTCCTCCAGTAACTAAAATAGTCTTATTTTTATAACTTATATTATCTTTTTTTAGTCGATTATTTATTTCAGAAATATCGTCATCAATATTATACAATAATGCCACCAAACTCAATTTAAAAAGAATAGAATAATAGAAAACAAGATAGAGAAAGAATCACTCTTTCTTTATCCGCTCACCGCAATAAGTACAAAATATTAGTTCCTTTGGCACTAATTCTCCACAACTATTGCATTTAATAAGAGAGTGCTCAATAATAAGTTTCGCCATTTTTAGAAAGACTTCATCGACATTTGAACCAGTTTTTGCTGATGTTTCGATATATTCGTCCAAATTATTATCATTCTTAAATGATTCAGCCACCTCACGCGACACCTCTCTTTGATCTGCCAAATCTAACTTTGATGCTATTAAAATTTTAACAATATCAGTTGATGCATTATTAAGCAGA
>WJKO01000492.1 GCA_014729055.1 Promethearchaeota archaeon
CTCTTAGGCTGTGGCAGATCCGCTTTCGTTCTACGCGGATACTTTCCGTCCCAATTAATATATTCTTCACTAAAACCCACGGAAGATGCAAAAATAGGTTTTTTCTGAGAATTAAGCGAAAGATATGATACTTTTCCTATCTTCTCACTTAATTGATTAGATGCTTTTTCCAAGATAGAAAACATATAATTTTCATCAAAGGTTATGGATGCATAAACTTCCTTAACTTGTTCCAATATTCGATTAATCTCCTTCATTTCATCATAAGAGAAATAGGCATTTAGTAATTTGTCCGCATTATGTGTAAACTTAGAGATTCCAGGCGTCCCTTTTCGATATTCTGCCAATTTATCCTTCATATTCATCTCTGAGACCAATAATTCGTCATAAAATTCTTTATGTGCGCTTAATAATACATGTCCTGATGCCATAATATCATAATTATCTTTGTTTCTAATAGCTTCAAATAAATCGAGAAAAGTTCTTTTATAGGGCACAAAAACATTTCGGAATATTATTCCTTTTGCTGCATTGATCTCTGAATCGCTGAGAGGTGAGATATCAACAGGAATCTTAACAATATCTTCACAAATAATTATATCTTGATTGTTTGTTAACGCGATATCTTTTTCTTTTGCCATATAATCGTATACAAAATCGGGAATGACCAGACCCGTTAAAAGTCTCTTGTCTAAAATATCTATTCCTGCTTGAACTTCAAATTTCAAATCAAGATAACCTAATCCAAACAATATATGAACCAATCCCCTTTCTGTCTTAGCGGTACACTCTACCGATCCAAAAAATACAACGGGATCGTAATTGATTTTAGTTACATCTTGGTTTACATATTTGCCTAAAGAAGGATATCCGAGTAATTCAGACCAGCTAGGCACGATAAAAATGGAATTGTTCATTACAATATTCTTATCCATAAACATCACCTTGTTATATTCTAATCTTTCGTCTTTCTTTTTAACTCTTGGTTTTACATATTCATATGTACTATTTTTAGAATTTGGTTTTCAGAATTATTATGTATTTTCATTATCTTCATTTTATTATCTAATAATTTTTCAAAATTTGTTTTCTTTATTTTCTGTGATCTTAAAATTTTCTGAAAATTTATTACACTCATAGAGCTAAGGATAAAATATGGTTAAAATTACTTTTATTGGTGCTGCCGGTCGTGTTAACACAACTGCGGTTGCCAACTTCACCCGTTTCGAGGAAAGTAAAGGATTAGACATGGCTTTATATGATATTGATCAACCCGGAATGTTGGAGACTATTGAAATAGTAAAAAAGGGAATGAATTTAACGGGCAATAAATTTAGTCTTTTTCCGGAAAAAACCATGGAAGATGCGCTTAACGGAGCGGATATAATTCTTTTCTGTGCTAAAGCAAAACCAACCAAACATCCTCCATTTAATTTAAGTGATGATTTGGGAAATGTAGAACTAATGCAAGAGATTATTAAGATTGCCGAAAAAACTGCGATAAATAACTATCGGGTCATTAATTTTGCCAATCCTACGGATAAATTGGCCATTATGGTGAAGACACTTAATCCAGAAATTAACATCACTGCATTATGTACGGGTCCAGAGGAATTTAAGCGGACAATTATGATGTATTATAAAATTCCACTGGAAGAGGAACATAGAGTTGATATTGACTGGGTAGGTTGCAATCATTATGGTCTTATACCGGGACTAAGAATAGATGGTAAAGATATCATAGAGGATCTTAAAGAATCATATGATTTTGATTGGAGAAACTTTAAAGGATTGAGATACGGCGATGGTTATGATTTAGCCACTAATCTGTCATTACTGCACGCGACAGGAATATTAACGGCACCACTTGGTCATGTAGAGAAATGGCATAATGGAGTTCCTAAAGCAGTAGGAGGTGGACGTTATCGTCCAACGAAAAATATCCTTTTAATGATGTCTACCAGTGATGAAGATGATGCCACAGATGAGTTATATTGGGAATTAATGGACAGTTGGGGCACACGACAAGTTGCCATGGCAACGTTGGGAATATTGGGAAGATCTAATAAGGAATTTTTTATGCAAGCTCCTAATAATGGATATTTAGAAAAATATAATGACAATATTTTCATTGAAACACCTGGGACTTTTAAAAATGGGGAATTTAAAAGAAAACAATTTGAGATCTCCGATTACGTGCAAAACATAATAGGTAATGAGGCACTCCGTCGATATATGATGAGTAAATCTATTGCAGAACAAGACTATGCTGCTTTAATACGTGCAATGATGCTCCACGGAAGTTCTGTCCCGATCCCTGTTGCCCGGAAAATAATCGGTGAGAAATGGGGATTAGAAGAAAATCTGGAAGATCTTTATGTAATTCCCGATAAAGATCAATATAAAAAGTTTCCTATCTAATTTAATCAAATTCATATATGATTGAAAGACGGATAAAAAGATGGATAAAAAGATGGATAAAAAGATGGATAAAAAGATGGATAAAAAGATGGATAAAAAGGCGGATAAAAAGGCGGATAAAAAGGCGGATAGAAAGAAGGATAGAAAGATAAATAGAACAGGAAGATTCAAATATGAGTACGAAAAGTGTGTTCACAAAACATATTCTAATGGGCATTAAAGTTGAAAACGATAGATACATCAATATAAAAGATGGCAGAATCGTTTCAATTACTGCGGATCCTGAATTTGACGATTCTATTGTCGATTTAGGAAGACACAGTATCGTTTTTCCAGGTCTTATTAACACACATTCTCATGCATTTCAGAGTCTCTTGAAAGGATATACTGATGATTGCACGCTTGAGGTGTTTCTAAAAATAGTATATTCGAAATTAGAGGAATTTACCATTGAGGATATTTATAACGGGTCACGCTTGGCCTTTTCGGAAATGTTACAGAATGGTATAACTACGGTTTGTGATTTCTTCTATATAAACGGCGCTGGAAACGGGAATGCAAAAGCGGTGATTAAAGCTGCGCGAGACGTGGGTTTAAGAATTAATTTAATGCGTTCTATAATAGATCTACCGGGAAAGAGTAAAAAGGTACGTGAAGATATCGATAACTATAAAACAAGATTCAATGCGCTTTACGCCCAATACGAAAAAGACGAGAACGTGGTAATTACACCCTGTGCACATAGCGTATATTATTGCACAGAGGAAGCAATAAGATCTGTTAAGGATATAGCCCAAAATTATTCTGTAAAATGGCAGATACATTTTTCTGACTCTCAAGGCACGAGAGATTATTGTCAGACTAATTTTGGGAAATCCAATGCGGAATATATGGCTGATAATCAATTAATGGATGAGAATATGGTCGGTGTGCATGGTATTTGGTGCGATAAACAGGATATTGAGATTATGGCAAACCATAAGATATCTTTATCTCACAATCCCCTATCTAACCAATTTCTCGGGGAACGTCCTGCACTCATTTCAGAAATGCTCAATAATGGGATTAAGGTGGGATTAGGTACGGATGGTGCGGCGAGTAATCCCTCTTTAAGTATCTTAAACGAAATGCGACATGCAGTTCTCATTCAAAAAGCAAGACTTTTAGATCCTTCAAAGTTTGGTTCACTTCAAGGATTCAAAATGGGCACGGAACATGGCGGACATTTATCTGGATTTGAAGTCGGGAAATTTGCAAAAGGATTTTGGGCAGATTTCATGGTCTGTGATACGCGTGATCCCACGTTAAACCCATATATTGAAAAGGCATTATCATATATGGTATATTCTCTCTCACCCAGAGCAATAAGAAAGGTATATATTGGTGGAAAAGAAGTGTAAAATACTATGGACGAAATAAAACCAGTAGATCGGGATTTTTTTACGGATTTTAAGTTGGATAAATGCACAGAATGCGGTGAGTGTCTAATTCACTGCCCTATTATTGACTATACGTTAGAGGAAGCAAAAGAAGAAATATCTAATCTGATTAACAATCGCCCCACAAAAAAATTGCTACGGGATTGTCAGAGTTGTTTTACATGCAATTTCTATTGCCCATATGATGCTCATCCCACAAACTTAATACTTCAACGCTGGAATGAGCAATATAATAGAGAAGGTCTTAAGATACGGGGCAAATATTATATGACTCTGCATCCAAATTATCCTAATTTTAGAACTTATGCTATGGATAGAATGACTGGTGAAGAAAAACAGATTCTTAAACAATGGAAGAGTGAAGAACCTTTAAAAACAGATACATTAACCTATCCCGGCTGCAATGTAATTTTAACGCCCACACTGACTCAAACGAGTCTATTTAAAGGATTAGATATTCGCGGACGACTGGAATATTGCTGTGGTGAGACATTATTTAGAACGGGCTATAAGGACAAGTTAAAGCAAGTCGCAGCCCGACTGGATAAATGGTTTAATAAATTGAAACCAAAGAAACTATTAGTATTGTGTACAGCGGGTACAAATGTTTTTAAGAATGTATTGCCAAATTATGGTCTTACGTATGAATTTGAAGAAATCCAATCATATTTACAATGGTTATGGGATAAATTTGAAAAGAACGAAATTAATATAACTCATCCGTTAAATAAAAAGGTAACAATCCAAGATTCTTGTTATTCTAAGATGTTTGGCGATGAATATATGGAGATTCCACGCAAGATCTTAGAAAGAATCGGCTGTGAAGTTGTTGAGATGAAATATAATAAAGTAGATATGAGATGTTGTGGAATTGCTGCTGGATTCAGTGTCGATGCAGCCTATAACGCACTAAAAATACAGTCCGCAGCGGCAGATAATCTCGACATGGCTAAAAAAACTGATGCAGATATCTTGTGTGTGTATTGCTCGGGATGTCATCAAACCATCACTACTTCAAAGAAACTATATTTTAAACCGTTCAAAATGGAGATATATCACATAATTGAGTTAATTCAACTAGCCATTGGTGAAATCCCCAAACGATTAATCGGTCGGACTGCAAAGAAAATGTTTTGGGGTAATATTCTCAACGCACTACCTAAAATTCCGAAAAAAAAGACATTCAAAATTCCACCTATTTCGGAAGATCCCGCTGAGGAGGGGTATTAATGTCAGTAAAACAAAATCAATGGAATTTATTTGATACTGAAGCATGTACTCGTTGTGGAGAATGTTTTCATAAATGTCCTGAGATGAGTCTGCCTTTAGAAATTGCTAAACAAGAGATTAACGCTCTAATTGATGGGCAAGATTCAAAACATGTATTATATCATTGTACGACTTGTTTTTCGTGCAATTTGATCTGCCCTCATGATTGTAAACCTTATGAATTAATCCTACAAAGATGGAATGAATTGTATTGGAAACGCGGGGCGCCTCCGATATATCGATTTGTCTGTCCAACAATGGAAAGTAATATATGGCAGATGCTAGAGGTATTGATGCCAGAAGATGAAAAAGTGGAAGTCCAAAAATGGATGAACCAAGATCTTAAGGAAGAGGTTTTGCTTATAGGTAATTATACACACCTTTTTTCTTTTATAATAGGTAACAGTAAACTGCTTGATTATTTTACCCCCGTTGATCTTCTTGATCAATGGGAATGCGGTGCGTATCTTTATCAAGGTGGTTATCTTGATGTTGTAAAAGAGATTGGAAAAAATTGTAAAAGCACATTTGATTCTCACGGAGTTAAGACGGTAGTTCCTTTTCTAGACGCTGTGCAATATATGATTGACACTATTCATTCGAAAGAGATGGACGTTAAATTTAACCAAAAGATAATAAACTTTAACAAATGGATTTTAGATAAGATCGAAAATGGAGACTTGATTTTTCAGAAGAAACTGGACTTCAAAGTTACAATTCATGATAATTGCTACTCCAAAGCCGACGGAGGGCTATATTGGAATACTGCACGCGATCTCATTAAGAAGACGGGCTGTGAAATAATTGAAATGGAACATATTAAAGAAAACGCATTATGTTGTGGCTTTGGTGCTGGAGCAAGTTGGAAAAATAAAAATCGTATCGTGTTTGATATATTAGCGGGAGCGAAACGGAAATATGAAGAGGCAGAAGCAACCGGTGCTGATGCCATAGTAACTTATTGTGGTGGATGTTTATATTTACTATGGGCGGCAAATGAATTATTTAGTAGTAACTTGAAAGTATTTCATAGCATTGAATTAGTAAGGATGGCATTGGGAGAAAAAATAGACATAAACCAAAAAATGCATAAAAAACGAGCATGGGATATTATTACGATTATTTCATACCATATCTTCAAAGGGCTATCCAAGGATCCATTCCGGATTGAAGATTTAGAATTTACGGAGGAAAAATGGAAACAGAAAAAGTTTAGATTTCTCCGATTTATGCGGTGGTGCTTTAGATCTCGTGTAATTCAATTTTTGTTCCGCAAGATATTCGGTTTTCTGTTGCCCAGAATGAAAACGAAGAGAGAATGGGAAAATGATGGGGAATAACGTTGATAAAGAAACAAGCAAAAATAATAATTGATTTTTAATATGGATTCCAGTAGTCTGTTATCTATTGTGAACTATAATAGCAAGGAAGTTTTATATGAAAATAACATTCTTAGGTACTTCGGGATTTGGGATCACGCAAACGCGAACATTGCCATCAGTATTAATCGATGATTGTATTTTATTTGACGCTGGAGAGGGCACCTTAGGGTCAATGCTGAAAATGAATGTATCAGTTTCGGATATTAAAGCTGTTTTTATTACGCATTTTCACGCGGATCATATATTAGGTCTGATTTCTTTGTTGTGGAAGGATGCATTTTTCAGATTGAAAGATAAAAGTTATGAATCATTCCCTATCTACATCCCAGAAGGATATAGAAAAGCATTGCTTCAATTAATTAGCATAACAAATTCTCCGTTTAATTCAGCAGGTTACAAATTGAATATCATCGAACTTCCAATATTGTGTGATTCTCCGCGCCGTCTAATGTTGAAAGGAAAAGAATATCGGATCAAGTGGACAAAAACTAACCATAAACCCACATGTTATGCCTATAAAATAAATAATATTGTCTTTATAAGTGGAGATTCCGGGCCATGTGCGGATTTCCGAGAATTCGCGAAGGAATGTAAAGTCTTAATCCATGAAGCGAGCTTTCCCAGCGGAATGGAACTCGCAGCTCATAAATTTAATCACAGTACACCTATGGATGTGGCAGAATTGGCGCAAAAGACTGGTGTTATGTTTGCTTATCTATATCATCTTCCTGATTTGGACGAAAAAAAAGAATCTCATTTTTTAAAAGAGACCAAAGGTATTTTTAAGAATATATATGTGAGTCACGATTTGCAAACAATAAAAATATAAGAATAACTGATATGAAAACAATAAAAATATGAGACTAGCTGATATGAAATTCTACAAAAATATAGAAGACTTGCCATGGAAATTTAAATACAAGATTAAACGGCTATTCAAGAAGCTTGATCTCAGCTTGCCGCAATTGGATGACGTGAGGTCTCACGTCCGAAATAAAGAGTGGGTTAACGCTGCACGTGCTCTTATAAAATATTACGAGATGAATCGTGATATATCTTGGCTTGATTATCCCGAATTTCAGAGGAAGCGAGACTATGAAGAGGAATTGGATGATATCTTCGATGATATCTTTACTTTTCAGACTGTGCGTGAAAAAGTCCCCCGAACTCGAAAGGGAAACTTGGATTGGGGTTATAAAGGACCAAATAATGACAGAGAATTTGGATTTTTTCTTAATCGTCAGCATTATTTAAAAGTTCTCTATAAAGCATACGAAAACACGGGTAACGAAAAATATGTGAGAAAATTCGATGATATCATGCTAGACTGGTTAATTTATAACCCTCGTCCCTTTATTTACCGGAGCAGTGTTCAGTGGAGGACCTTAGAAGTTGCTTTAAGATCGAAAGTCGTATGGCCATATTGTTTCTTTGGATTCCAAAATTCCGATGAATTCTCAGAGACAACAAGAATTTTAATGTTAATTGCCACTTCAGAACATGCTACTTATTGTAAAAGATACGTGGTTCCACGAGGGAACATTAGAGTCATGATCTTGAATGCTTTAGCGACTATGGGGGCCTTGTGGCCTGAATTTGAAGACTCAAAGGATTGGATCCGTTTCGCTGTCAAAGACTTAACCGAAGAAATTTTACATAAACAAGTGTATCCAGATGGAGCGCAGAAAGAACTATCCAATCATTATCACTATGTTGCAATGTCAAACTTTGAACATTTAGCTAATATGGCGGAAAAAGGAGATGTAAACTTAAACCCCGACTATCGCACTCAACTCGAAAAAATGTGGAATTATCATAGCTACAATATACGTCCAAATGGATATGGATTATTAAACAACGATGCTGATTATGACTACGTCCGAGATTCAGTAATAGAGGCATCAAAAAGATTTAATCGCCCAGATTGGTCATATATTGCATTACATTCAGGATCATCTGTGCCAACAGATGTAGATAATATCAACACAGAACAACCAGAGAAAAAAAGCGTTGTATTTCCGTGGGCAGGGCATGCAATATTGAGAAATAAGTGGGACCCGCAAGCGCATTGGTGTTTTTTCGATTTTGGACCATTTGGTACGGGGCATCAACATCGGGATAAGTTGCACTTATCAATTAATGCTTATGGGCGGGATTTACTCGTTGACAGCGGAAGATATTATTATATTGGTGATAAATGGAGGCGGTATTTTCGGGGAACGAGAGCTCACAATACGATTACAATAAACGGACATGGGCAAAGAAGATATAAAAAGGAGAATAATTCTCCGATTCCAAATCAAAAGTATCGGTTAACTGACGACTACGATGCGATTTTGGGTGCCTATTGTTCTGGTTATACTGGACTAATTGCGAACCCCGAACATATTAGGGCGCTAATATACTTTAAAAACAAATATTGGATAGTAATAGATAGGGTGCTCACAGAGCAACCTATCACGATAAGCACATTTTGGCATTTCCATCCTAAATGTTCTGTTAAATTAGATAATAAGGCAGTATTTACTGCGGATGGAGGTAAAGGTAACATTAGAATTACTCCCTCTTTGGATTTAAATTGGAAATTGAAACTCATCAAGGGCGTAGAAAACCCTGAAATTCAAGGTTGGTATAGTTCAGAGTATAATCAAAAAGAACCAAACTGGTGTGCTATATACAACGCAGATATAAATCCAGATATTGACCAATCAACATATTTTGCTTGGTTTATAGATACGTCTAAAGATACTCTTGACCACGCGGCAATATCAATAAGAAAAGTTTTTAATAATCAAAAAGAGGATGAAATCTACAGCATCATAATTAAAAAAGAAAGTATAATACATAAATTTCGATATTCTTTTGTACATAATGAAATATTGAGCTAGTGTCTTTTTTATTTATGTTCTTTTTTCCATATCTTCATATTGAATTTCCTTTTTCCTGGATTCGGATGCACATGATATCCAATCAATCTTAGCGCAGCAAGCGTAGTCTCCACAGTAACTTTATCGAATATCTTGGAACTCTCGGGCAATTCATCATATGGGATCATATCTAAGTGACATTTATCGCAATATTTCTTTGGATTACTGGGATCCCATTGTTTGTGTTTTTCTGATGGGTGATGGAAACCTTGCGTACTCTTTTCCTCCCACCAGCTGTCATGGATATACTCCGCTATATTATCAATCAATCCACTGGGTAAATTTTTTAAAAGATATTTCCGTAGTTTTTTTGGAATAGGATTTGGTTTATTTTTTTTATTTTTACCACTCATAATGTGTATATAAAAATTTTGTGTATTAAATAGATGTTTTTTACATTGATGTTTACAAAAGTAAATATACTAGAATCGATAAAGAAGTAAGCGAACATTGGAGATGAATTTAAATGAGTTTTGAACAAGAAGATACTTTTGCAAAAGCGAAACAGCTTGTTGCAGAAGCGATTGATTTATTGAATAGCGGTAATCCGGTTAAGATAGAACAAGGTATGGATATATTGGATAGTCATGATGCATTCCATTCGAGGAAAATGGCCTATCCCGTAATCTTAAAAATATATCCAGATCAAGCTCTGCCAGATCTAAAAAAGCGAATGCTTAGTTTCATAGCACAATATGCAAAAGGGGATAAAAAGGCTTTTGCTATATTTAAACAAGCGGCATTTGATACAGATGATCAGCTTGTATTAATTGCTTGTAAGTCTCTGTATGACTATCCCGAAGGGGTAGATACTGCGAATATGAGATTAAGGCAAGTTTATGAGATGACTTCGTCTAAAACAATGAAAATGTCAGTCATTAAAACGGTTGGCAAAGCTGGAACAGCAGCTGAACCCTTGTTGGATATTATCACCGATAATTTAGCAGTTGACTCATGGCTATTACGACGATGGGCTAAAAAAGCTACAAAACGTATGATTAAAGATGGCGTAAACGTCGTTGGCTACCTAGTTAATTTAGTAGAGACGGGCAATGTTGATCAAAAAGTTGCAGGATGTGCGGGATTGGGAGGTTTAGGTAAAAAAGCATCTGGTTCAGTCGATGCTCTTAGAAAGGCACTTTCGGATGATTCAGTAGTAGTGCGCGGAAAAGCTGCTTGGGCATTATCAAAGATGAAAAAGAAAGCAGCACCCGCAGAAAAAGAATTGAAAGCGGCCCTAAAGGACGAATCTCCTGCCGTAAACAAATCCGCATTGAAAGCTTTGAAGAATATTAAGAAATTGTCCAAAGAGCAGAAAAAAGAAATCAAAGAAATGGAAGATCACGAAAAGGAGCTTAAGAAATTTGAGAAAAAACAAGGATTTAAACCGAAAAAAGAG
>WJKO01000493.1 GCA_014729055.1 Promethearchaeota archaeon
ATGGGATAGGGCGTTAGAGATTGTATTTATATTATATAGCAAATTTGATATTAAAGTATTACTTCAAGATTTACAAAACGAAATTGATAATTACGACACTATTATTACAGAGTTAAACGATTATAAGCAAGAATTAGAAGAAATATATAATAGAGAAGCTGAAATTATAACTAATTTAATAGAGCTACAACAAGAGTTAGAATATCTTTACGATAACACCAACAATAACACCAACAATAAATTTTATCTCCTATATTTAGACGTCAAAGCTGGCTATACGATTAATCTTGGACTATCGGCTGGCTTTGGCGTTTCTTTTTTTATGAATGATAGAATGAATATAGGTGCTTACTTGAATTTCAATACGAATTTCAATAATGAAAATTTTATGTCAATAATGCTTAGCGTAGGTTTTGGAATATGATAGAGGATTTATTAAAAGAATATTACAAAACACGTGTAATAGAGTTAAGGAATAAGATAATAGAATATTACATGCCTTTCTGTAAAAATATAAGTTTAAAATTTCTGCCATTTGTTTCTACAGAGTATAAAGAAGATTTATTATCAAATTCATATATAGGATTGATTAACGCAGTGGAGAGGTATAATCCAAATAAATCTAAATTTGAATATTATGCTTATTTTAGAATAAGAGGCGCAATACTGGACGGTATAAAGTATTCAGGGCGTCATAATCAGAAATATTTTAAATATAAAACTTTATATAATAGATATGAAAAACAATTTGAAAACGTTTTTAATAGAATTCCTGATAGTAAAGAGGAGTTATTAAATTTTATAAAAAAATCAGATACTTTTAAAAAAAATTTAAATGATTGGACTAATTTTCAAATTTGTAAAACAGATATAGGTGATTTCAAAAATGAAATAGGTTCGAAATACTGTTTAGAGGACGATGTTATAAATAAAATATTGATTTCAAAAATTGAAAACTACATTTCAAAAATGAAAGAAGAATATAGAGTATTTATACAGCTGTATTATTATGAGCAACTTACACTAAAAGATATAGCATTTATATTTAATAAAACAGAATCGAGATATTCGCAAATACATAGAAGAGTAATAAGAGAATTACAACAAGCTTTCAAAAATAAAATATAGTGTAGGAGGGTTAAATGGATATATTAATTTCTATTTGTTTATTTGTTTTTATATTGTATATGATACACAAAATAAATTGAACGAAAGGTAAAGCATGAATTTATATAATAAAGATTGTTTTGATGTGTTAAAAGATATAGAAGATGATAGTATAGACGCTGTAATTACAGACCCGCCATACGGCTTCTTGAAAGGGCATAAAATAGAAACAAATATTGATATTGATAAATTCTTTAAAGAAGTAAAACGAGTAATTAAAAAAAACGGTTTTGTAGTGTTCTTTGGAATGCAGCCTACATTAACACATTGGATACAAAAAGCGATAGATAATAAATTAAATTTCAAACATGAATTTATTTGGTATAAACGCTTGGGTGGGAGTATCTTTACAGAAGTCTCTCGTAAATACGAAAATATCGAGGTGTTTATAAATGGTAAAAGAAAGTTTGAAAAAGTTAGAGTAAGTTATACAGATTTAAAAGAAAGCTTAGCAGAGTATTCAGAAAAAAGCACTGTTATTAGGCATATTAAAAAGTTAGAGCAGATTCTAAGAGATAAAGAATTACTTAAAAAATGTATCGAATATTATAAAAACCCAAAAGATTTTTATAATATTATAAGAAAAAACAATGACGATTGTTATAATCAAGGCAAAAACGCTAAAAATATTTATAGATTATATAAATCTGTTCAAAATGGGGTACACTTACAAAGCATTTTATCTTTTAAACCTCATAATTTGAAAAAATTTAATGATAAAGATTATAATGTAAAACACCCTACTGTAAAGTCATTAGATTTGATGAATGTGCTGATAAGATTATGTAGTAAAGAAGGCGATACAGTATTAGACCCATTTATGGGGAGCGGTACCACCGGCATAGTTTGTAAGAGTTTAAAACGAAATTTTATCGGTGTTGAGATAGATAAAGATTATTTTAATATCGCATTAGATAGAATAGATAATTTTGAATATAAACCACAGATGGAGTTATTTTAATGAAAAGTTTAACCGTACCGTTTCCATATATTGGAGGTAAATGTAGAGTGTCGAAACAAATCTTATCTTATATGGCAGACCATAAGATATATGTAGAGCCTTTTTTTGGTAGTGGTGGAGTTTTTTTCAAAAAAGGATATAAGCAAGTTTCAAGCCAAGAAAATTACAGGGAAGTAATCGGCGATTTAGATAGTAATGTTACAAACTTTTTCGAGCAGTTGAGAAATAATTATGATGAAATGATGAATAAACTACAATATTTAGAATATAGTGAAGATTTGTCTAAAAAAGCGAAAACTAATTCAGAATATTACATAAATTCAAATAATATTATGAAAGCGTGTTTATTTTTCTTCAATGCTTGTAGTTCCTTCTCAGGTAAGGTTAATCACGGTTTTGCTTACTCAAAAATAAGTCGAAATAATGTGTATACATTTCAAAATAAGATAAAAAACCTAAAAAACTATGTAGATAGGTTAAAACAAACTTTTATATTTAATAAGTCTTATGATGTTCTTATAGATAGATTTGATACAGAAGAAACTTTATTTTATCTTGACCCACCTTATTTAGGATGTAATAAATATGCTATACAAAAGAAAATACCTTTTAATTTTGATAAATTTGTTACTGATGTTAAAGCTATTAAAGGCAAATTTATATTATCGTACTACAAATCTGATTGGTTATTAGATAATTTTAGTGATTATAATATTATAGATATAAAACATTCTCCAACTTGTGCGGGTAAGTTAGTAAACGGCAAAAGACATATCAAAGAAGGTTCAGATGAATGTATAGTATTAAACTATGACCCTGAAAAAGTTAATTTGTGGACTGGTGAAGAGATTAAAAGTAAAGGAGATTTGTTTAAGTTATGAGTAATAAGAAAAAGATAAGAAATTCAAATATAAATAAGGAGCTATAAATATGGATAGAAAAGAAGCCGAAAGCCTTTTAGGAGTTACCCACCAAACATTACAGAACTGGGCAAAAGCAGGAAAGGTTAGAGTAGAGGTAGCAAACGGAATTATAATAGATTACAATGATGAAGATATTTATAATAGATTAAAAATTACATCTGATTTGATTATAAGAAAATTGTTAGTATCGATTAACAGGGACTTGGACGAGAACACAGCAAATGCCCTTAACCTTGCGAGGAGCAAGGCAGATATACTCGACAAATTGGTTAAGAACCAAGACAGCTTAGGTAATCCAAATCAGAAAAGCGAACAGGACAACATAGAAGATGTGGAGGAAATAATAAAAGGTCTATGACACGTAAAGAGCGTATTATTAAGGCATATAAAGATATTTCCTTTTTTGCTAAGTATTATCTCGGCATGACTTTATACGAACACCATACCGAGATGCTTAGCTTTGTTGAACAATATAAACGTTCTTTAATAGAGCAAAGCAGAGACCACGGCAAGACTACAACACTTGCTTATGTGTACCCTCTTTGGAAAATAGCTTTTAACCGTAATATTCGTGTGCTGTTTGTGTCCAAAACGGAAAGACTTGCGAAAAAGAACCTTAACGCTGTTAAGGAAACATTACAAACAAATAAGCGGCTAATAAAGGATTTCGGCGTGTTCGAGTCTAAGGGGACTTGGGGAAAGATGGGTTTTACGGTGTCTCGTAAAGCGATACACAAAGACCCTACTTGCGAATGCGTCGGGGTAACGGGTGCTATAACAGGAAGCCGATATGACCTTATAATATCGGACGATGTTGTAGATACGAATAATCTCTCAGATGACCAAATTCAGAAAGTAACGGATTGGTTCGAGAAGACATTACTACCACTACTCGACGAAAACGAAATAAGTAAGATTGTCGCCGTAGGAACACCGAAAGCACACAACGATTTATACAAACACTTAGAGAATAACCCGACATTTGCGATGCTGAGACGTCCGGCAGTCCTTAAAGGAAACTGGAAAGACCGAACGCAATATGAATACGTCTACGACAAGAACGAAGTAATAACCGATTGCCAAGTTAACGAACCAGAAGATTGGGAAGTCTTATGGGAAGAGAAACAACCGATTGAAAAATTGTTAATAAAATTAGCAGAAATAGGGACGGATAGTTTCCTTTCCGAATATCAATTAGAAATACGAAACGAGAATACAGCGCTATTTAAAAAAGAATGGTTGGAAGAATGTCGAATAGACACGCTACCTCCGATTAACAAGTGCAAATATGTAGCACAAGCGATAGATTTTGCTTATTTACGTAAGAAAACGGGGGATTATACTGTTATAATAACGATTGGGGCTGATGACAAAGGTAATTTTTACATATATGATGTATTTAAGCAAAGAGGTTTTACTCCAACATCGCTAAAATACGCTGTAATAAGGGAATATAATAAACATACTTCGGTAAAATACATTTTCGGCGAAACTAACAACATGGGTAATTTCGTATTGGATACTCTAATAGAGGAAACATCGCTACCGATAAAAAAACATAATACTACTC
>WJKO01000494.1 GCA_014729055.1 Promethearchaeota archaeon
ATAATAAACAATTCCATAAAGCCGAAATTTGGAAAATACGAATATAAGGGACCTTCAGCTAGAATGTGACCTAACCTTAGATTATCGATACTTATTGCCCAATCTGGAAAAAGTGAGAAATTCGGAAAGACGCGGGTCGGTTGATCCAAGACATCCAATCCCAAATGCAAAACACCCGCACCAATTATTAATTTTAAGATTGACGGAAACGAGATTGGTGAGGGCTTTACTTTCGGCGATTTAAACTTATTGAAAATGAATAAATATAAAATTGATAGAGGAATTGAAAATATAATCCAGCCAATGATATTGTGAATCATGTCATTAATTATGTAGGACGGCGCTCCCGCAATAACTCCGATTTTTCCTATATCGGGACCGATAAAACTATTGATGGTAAAAATTATAAGATGCGATTTAGAAAACTCTTTCTCTGACCCGAGATTTCTACTATTTAGATATATTAAGAATGCTAATAATCCCCCGATGAGGGAATGAGTTATAGTCGGCATCCGTAAGAATAAGAATTAGAATTAGAATTTAAATATAATTTATATAGTTTCCTTACTAAGATTAAAATTCAACGAAGTGCTATAATCCTACGATCTATTGAAATTTAAATTGTATAGGAAAAGTAAAAAATAAGATCAGAGTTTTCAAATATGGCAGAAAAAGAAGAGCAAGATGCGCCTCGGATATATAATATGTTTCCGAGATTGATCGGGAGCATAGAAAATTGGTATTCTCATTTAGATAGAATAGTTGATATGAATTTTAATTGGATATATTTTAATCCACTAAGCTTACCTGGTTTCTCTGGTTCTCTTTATTCTATTAAGGACTATTATAAATTTAATCCGCTTTTTGCTCCTTCTGATGCTGAAGATCCCACTTCTTGGGATCCTTTCAAGGATTTTATAAACGCCGCTCATAATAAAGGTGTGAAAATCATGTATGACTTGGTTATCAATCATACCGCAGTTGATTCCCCCCTTATTGATGAACATCCAGAATGGTATCTACAAAAATATGCAATTATTAATAAACAAAATAATTACGCAGTTAAATTTTTTAGTTTGGACGAAACCACGACTATTTACGAAGAAGAGTTTCCTTCTGCCGAATATTATATTGAAAAACGGATTGCAAGCCCTTATGCTATTGATCCCGCTGATGCAACGAAGATAACTATATGGGGCGACCTCGCTGAGATTAACAATATGAATTCTCCTGATTTAGAGAATCTTGAAAAATACTGGCTAAATTTATTAGATTTTTATCATAATTTGGGATTAGATGGATATAGATGTGATGCAGCGTATAAGATACCTGCTTGTATGTGGAATTTACTTATATCACATGCGAGAAAACTGAATCCATACGTTCTATTTATGGCAGAAACACTGGGTTGTACATTACCCGAATTGGAAAGAACTATGGAAGCTGATTTCGATTATATTAATAATAGTTCTAAATGGTGGGATTATACAAGTGACTGGTGTTTGAAACAATATAATCAGTTTAGAAAGTTTGCACCGTCCGTTGGATTTCCAGAAAGTCATGATACAGAAAGATTAGCCGCGGAAACTGATGGTCGGAAGGACATCCAAATTTTCAGATATTTCTTTTCAAGCTTTTTTTCAGCAGGTGTTTTAGTTCCTTTGGGCTATGAATTTGGATTTAAGAAGAAGGTTAACGTTGTAGATATGAAAGTCGAGGACTATGAAGAGCCATCCTTTGACATCAGTGAAGATATAAATACTATTAATAAATTCAAACGTTCTATACGATGTTTGAATGAAGATGGTGCTATGATTCACTATAATAAATATAAGGATCCAAACGTTCTGATTTTAAAAAAGAGTTCTGTTGACGGTAAACAACAACTTCTATTGATATATAATAAAGACTGGAATAACCCGCATAATATAGATATTTATTTCCTTCGGGAGTATCTCACATTAAGAAAAACCATATATCAGATTAAATTAAATCGAGCCGCGTCTATTTATAGTAATGATTCGTTTATTAGACGTCTAGAACCAAATGAATTTGTGTTATTTCTGCAAGAATAGATGAGAGTAGTGGAATGCAAATGAATGAGTACACTTAATCCTCTCTTGGAATGGAGATAAATAGACCACAGACCCAAATAATAATTGAAAACAGAATTCCCCACTCACAGATAGGCCATATAGGTGGATATGTACCAGTTATATAGATTCCATTAATTATTTCTATCAATATGGGAATTCCTACTTCTATTATTGTAAATATACAAACAAACAACAGCTGCCCGTAGATTATTAAGAATGGGCCGATTTTCCAATCCTTATTATTCTTGATCTTTACAACCAATGTAGGTATAATAACAAGAGAACTAAGAAATGACCCTCCGATTGCAAAGATTGCCGCAATAACATGCATAATATAGCTCGCATTTGAGGGGAATAGTCCGACCATGGAGATCCCAATACTTGCAAAGAAAAGCAAGGCTGAACTAAGCGTGCTGAGGATCTTTAAATCGGGCATTAACCGCCTATATAAATAGAACACGTGTGGAAGAAATAGAACACCACTAATCATAAAACCAATATTAAAGACTTTTGAGCCAAGATCACTATTTCCTGACGACCCAAGTCCAGAAATCTCATGGGTTTTAAATGAAAAACCGCTTGGATATAAATAAATCGAGAGAAATATAGAACCAAAAATAATGAATAGTGTTACGAGCACGCTTTTCGCATATAACGCTTTCTTGGATTTTCCGAATAACCAATTTATAAAACGCTTCATTATTTCATTATTTCTTTGAATTTATTTAAGATATTCGATTTGATAATATGTTGAAAGGGGGTTATATTACAAAACGTAGTTTTTCTTAATTTCTGGTAATCAATGGTATGTAATACTGATTTAAGTTCGTTTGCATTGAGATTGAATAAATATGCGATGTATGCTTCATTCTCTTCATACAATCTATTCCAATCTGCAGTTTCAACGCTATTAACTTTCATCATAGTCATTTTCTGAGTATTTCGTATGATATTATTGGAAATTGTATCATATTCCACCTTATTATGCATTTTTTTATCAGGAAATGGTATTTTTCGAATAAGATAATAATTGAGATTGATTCCCGTTAATACCATTTTTAAGAAATATTCCACAACGAAACTATTACAAACAGCCAGCAAAAACAGAATTGTATCTTTTTTAGCGTTTTGAGATGCAGTTGCATTTTCAAAATCGACTTCGAGACGTGTGCAAGAATTGTTAATCAATGCATAGTTTGGAACGAGCGAAAAAATGATACGTTTCGCACTATTAGGCAAAATACTTCTGCATACCAAGATATCCTTTTCGTATTTGAATTCGGCGTCAATTGGATGAGCCTTGTGCTTTTGAATTGAGTTGACTTCTTTATCTTTAGAATCTTGATATTTCTGGTATTTTGTTTGAATTAGTTCTTTTTCTTCGTGAAGATTCTCATGTGGGCAACAATAATACGTTAAATTTTCTCTATTATAATAATATGGACCTATATTTTTACCGGCATAAATAGGAATATGCGTGATTAATTCGCTTTCTTCACCTTTAATAAAGTCGCCCAAAGGTTTTTTTAAAATTTTTTTCCTATCTCGAGTAACATGAAGATCTTGGCTGAGATTTATTTTGAACTGACATCCGACGACATCATTAATGCATGATAGATTTTTATGTTTTAGAATCTTGAGAAATGACGAATATTCAGATTCCGAAGAGAACGTAAAAATTTGAAACTCATTTCCAGAAAACTTACGAATTATCTCTAAAG
>WJKO01000495.1 GCA_014729055.1 Promethearchaeota archaeon
AAGGAACATTTCTAATTCAGCGGATATATCCAGTCCAATTGTTACAAGAAATGTCAAAGGATTCAATAGAATCATTATTACAAAAAAAATTAAAGCCCTTTGAAGCAGGAAATGTCAATAAACACGGTTTTGGATTTAGAGTTATAGAGTTTCCAGAATTAAGTAACGAAATAACATCATTTGATCTCTTAAAAGAAATTAGAGATAACCTTATAATTGTAGAATTTAAATATGAAAAATACGGCTATGTTGTTACAAGTATCGACAAATTTGGAGATCCAATAAAAGAAAAGAAATTATCAAACATCATATACAGTCATTTGTTGTTTTACTATCCACGAGTGATTTACATAAAGGGTTCGAAGGAAAGTGCAAATTTTATTCATCAGGAATTTTTTAAAGCAACAGAAAAAATTATTAACATCTTAAATTTGGAGGAGTTAGACTATTTTGAATACTTCAAAAAGCATTGAGTTTGACCCAGATTTCATATTATGGATTCTAATTCAATTTAGAAACAGAAATTATGATTTAGAACAGAATTTTCGAGTTGATTTTTTTCGAGATTTAAGTACTTCTGGCGAAGAAAGAGATTTAATAGGAAAGAAGATTAGTACAACAGAATCGGAGAATATAGCAGAGTCCGTTCCTATATTATTGACAATTCTATCTGGTAAAAAACCAGAATCCTGCAAATTTGCTTTTACTATAGATGGATTTTCTGGATCTATTAAAATTGAAAAACTTTCAGTTCTAAGTATTTCCCATTCGATTGGAATTTTTAAACGTGTTTCTTCCGAAGAGAAGTTATTAATTAGTATACATTTTCTAAATAGACTTTTAATATTATATAAAAAGTGGTTAGAAATGCCAACACAAGAAAAATATCCTGATGAATCTGAATTTTTAGATCTTGTGGCTGATTGTAAGAAGCTTGGATTAAAAATTTATACTGTGAATTCTATTATTGATGAATATAAAAGAAAAAGAGGAGAATAATTTGACTAAGACAAAATTTATTCCATTTGCACAACTTAAAAGAATAATAAGTGAATCAATACCTAGCGATTTCCGAATCTCAGAAGAAGCTATTATCGAATTGGAACAAATACTTATTCAAATAACAAGGGAAGAGATAGAGCAAGCTAAACGCTACATGAAAGCTTCAAATAACAGAATAACATTATATCCAGAAGATTTATTTATCGAGAATTATGATAAAGAAGAAACAGTGTTTTTTAAGACTTCAATAGATAAAATGATTCGATCAATGGGAATTGAAAGAATTCGCCCCTCTGCAGCTGAGAAAATGCAAAAATATTTAGAAAATCTTGCTGTAAATATTGCTCTTGAATCAAAAGTTTATGCCGACCACTCTGGTAGATTGACGATACAGAGTCAAGATATTAAGCTTGGTTTAAAAATGAGTAAGGAATAAAATATTGAGAGGATTAAAAATTCTAATAACATTTATAAAACTACTTTATCCATCTTCCTTGAAAAAACAAGAGTTAGTAATTGAATGCTTAGAGCAATCTAATAAGATTTATAATCTTAATTATGAGGTAAATTTTAAGCGAATAAAGAAGGATGAACAAGAGAGCATTTTCTATTACAATGTTTCAATTGTAGAAAATAATATTTCAAATGCAAACTTATCAGCATTTTATTTAGCTAAGTATGATATTATTGCTTTATCAATTGATCTTCAAAGAGAATATTTTAATGTATTAACCGCATTAAATGAAAATCGTATGGATGATATATATTTCGCACAATTAGTGCCTCAAAGAAAACTTATCTGGAAAATATTAAAAGAAATAGATCAAATAAACGAATTGAGAGTTTATACTGAAGATGGTATCCAAAATGCTGAAGAAATGAAATCAGAAATGGAAAAGATTACAGATTATCCTCTCTATTCTGCCTTAGTGGCTTTTAAAGAAGAAAATATTACATATCAGATGTATTTCTATGGTAGTTCTCTTAGTATACCCGAACATCAACAAGATAAATTTTATGTCTTCATTAAAAAAATATTACCCATTTTTAGATAAGGGGGAATTATGAAATTAAAGAATCAAAACTCATAATTTGTTTGAAATATTTTTGGATAAAATATAAGAAAGCATTAAGGATTACAGTTACCATTTTGGGCTTCTCATCAATTCCTGAAGTTTTCACTTCTTTTCAGGCAGGATATTGGTGGTTATTGTTAATAATTGCAGCTATAATATATATTCCCTGGTTTTTATGGTTTTATTTAAAATATTTTCTAAAGGATATAAAGATCATCTCTAAAAAAATCACTCGTGGAACTAAAGAGTATGGGGAAGAACTACATATTACTGACTTGGCATTTACTGATCTTCTTATGAAAATCAGGATTGGTAGAAATTTATCACAATTTTTCTTGTTAATTGAGAGAAGTGACCAATATGAAGTTAATTTTGGTGATACACCAGAATCTTTTTCAATATATGATCCGTCTAGAACGGATTATTATATTTTAAAGTATGTAAATACAAGGAATAATAATCCATATCCATATCGAATCAGAAGAATACTAATTAAAATTATAAATAGAGGTTGTTATCGAAAAACTGCTTTTCAGATTTACTACAAAATACAAGATAAAAGATTTACGAAATCTGATGGAAAAAGTGTGAATTTATTGGAATCAATTGACGCAATATTTACTTAAATTATCTCACTGATTTTAAATTTATTCGTTTGAATCGTGAAAAATAAAAATCTTTTTCGTTATTCGGCTTGTGAGATGGTCAGCATGTGAGGGTGGCATGGTAGAATTTAATTAAGTGCGGTTGTTATATAGATCATAAGCGGATTTTTATAGTGATCAAGTTTAAGTAAAAATTCTTCAGCTGGAGATTATAATATATTGTCTAGTCTCGGATTTCTGCCTATAAGTTCATTCGGTTTTAATTCATTTATTTGAATGTTGTTTGGAATTTCTGCGATTAAATCTTCATAGGGTTGGAAATCTACACGAATTTTCGTCATTTTTTCATAGCT
>WJKO01000039.1 GCA_014729055.1 Promethearchaeota archaeon
CGATATCTCCAGTACCTCCACCATTGGCTGCAGATGCGAGATCTACATCATTCGTTATTATGATAGCACCGTGTTCGATATAATTGCTTATCGGGCTATTATAGTTATGTAAATTAGTATCATTCTCTGAAAAATTAACATCGATAATTATGTCGTGGAGTAAATAAAAATTTAAACCTATGACAAAAATAATTAAAATTTTGAAAAGCATACCAAATCGGGATATTTTCATTTTATTCTATCCTTAGTTTTCATTTCTCTCTTAAATTTTTTTTTATAATTATTATTTAATTAAAAATCATTCTTGTCTATGGTAGAAATAAGATTCTAACATATATTGTATTCTCCATCTGAGATCTGCAAGAAAAAAAATAGTATAAATAATAAGGTTTTAAGAAGCTAAATTAATGCTTTATGTTGAGTTTTTCTTTTCTGTATATTAAGATTGCTACAACCATACCCACTGAAATCAGTAAGCCATACACAGGGTATCCCGGAACACCATCACCGTCACCGTCACCATCACCGTCACCGTCATCTCCACCATCAGGCTCGTTTCCGAGTGCGACTAAATCACTCCATCCGTAGTATTGAGCTGAACCACTGACTGAAACGTTGATTTTAAGTTGATCACCGCTATATACGTCTAAATCAGCCGGACTCCAGTCATAAGCACCATCATTGGCTTCAGAGGTTGCAATTGTCGTATTCAATGATCCATCTGAGTTATGTAATGCAATGTCGACTTGAGCCCACGGATATTCCGTTGTCCAAGTAATATCAACGGGTGTGCTGGTATACTCTGATGAACCAAGGAGAACTTGGACATCTGGTATGTCAGGGTTCAATCCCAATTTGAATGTCTCGGAATTATTATGATAAGAACCAGCATCTATTGCAATAAGGCGGACAGAAAAGGTTTCTGATTTGTATATACTAATGTCTGGAATCGCCCACGAATAAGATCCATCGTTTGGTGTTGACTAAATTATTGTTGTGTTTAATTCGTCAAAATGATTTATCAACTCTAATTTTACATTTTCCCAATCAATCTCTGTTGTCCACGTAATATCCAAGGTGCCTTGACCTTCGATGAGCCAATCTTGTGTAACTTCAACATTCATAATGTTATCTGATTCAAATGACCATTTCAGCTTATGCCGCCAGCCAGGATCTGCATGTTCTCGATTAGCCATTTTTATATAGGTCTCGTTATATAAGATAGCAATACTAAAATTGGTTCCATCAATAAAATCAGTTACGTCAAATTCGAGACCTGTTGAGCCTGTTTCCCATTTGGTATAATTCAGAACAAAGCTATCTAAGGCGGGTCGGTTATTCCACGTTATTGTTGATTCGTCCCAATCTTCAGTTACTTTATAAATACTGATATTGCCTGGAGCGGTATCCACATAATGTAATGTTATCAACAGTGTAGCTTTATTCCAATTTGCCGGTCGGTCTGTGTAGTTCCAACGAGAATATTGAATGCCTTGTTCGGTTCCTACATAACATAAGTCATCCGTACCATTGTTTGTATCGGGCTTGTATGGATAAACGCATGAATCTGCCTCTGCATCATAATTACCATAGACATATTCTACCGCAGTAGCCTTGGGTGTAAACCATAAACCCATCATAGCCACTAAACTCATTAGAGTCAGTAGTAACAATCCCATAGTTTTTGCTTGTTTTTTCATAGTACATCACTATTTTAATATAAAAATCTAGAATATATTTGGTTAAATAGACTAATAAGTTTTTTCTGCAAAATTATTTTGTTAGATTGTTATTTAATTATCGGAATGAAACTATAAAGGAAAAACATCAAGTAGAGGTTGTATGAAAGCCAATATTTTTTTACAAAATGTTTAAAGATTTGTAGACTATATAATTTGATGGGAGAAAGATATAGTGGGTGGAAAAATCCTCTTTAAACGTTTTCCGTTTTTGAATGACAATATATTTCTCTGTGCTTGGGTAAACAAAGAAACGGGTAGAGAGAAATTAATAATGCAATATATTAATCCAGAAACAGATTGGATCATGTTAGAAGAGAAAATAACTTGCATTCATACGGCCATATGCGATATCTCTGCCAATAAACTTCAATCTAATGCCAATTCTGAGGATTTCTATTCTAATATACTCGAGTTACGATCCTCCGAACATTTAGAGGAAATTAATCTCTCTGCAGAGGAGAAATTTAAAGCTTTAAAATCTTGGGTCGCCGGGATTGCAGAAGCGGGTTTAGAAGCAATCCACATCCAATCTCAAATTGAGTCCTACGCACGTTTAATGTACCCTCTTGCGGATAAGATTCTAAAATTTCTTGTGAAAATCGACCCTATTTGGATTTTTGAAATAATAAATAAGATTGAAAGAAACTGTATATACGAAGGTGTCAAGTATGATTCATATATCATTGTAAATCTCATTCCGCTGTTAAAGAAAGCACATTATCTCACGCAAGACCTGCAAAATGAATTAATCCGCCGTGTGTTTGATTTATTAGAAGATGCATCTTATTATACAAACCCGAAATATCCCGAATTATGGAGTTTGTTATCGTATGATGAAGCAATTCATTTGAAAAACTTCGAATCGCTTTTTTCCATCGACAATATCAAGATAAAGAAAATCCTATCCATGAATGAGGCGGTGTTACCCAAATATTTACATTATCTTCAAACAAAGTTCCCTAATAATTGCGAGTCGCCCCTTCTCTCGAGTTTAATTAAGAAAGTAGATAAACCACTGTTCCAAATAGAATCAGATCAAGAGTATAATCCAAGTTTCTCCTTGCGGAACAACCACGTTTCGAAGATCTCATTAAAAAAGTGTCAATTATCAAATATTCCCAATGAGATCTTCGAGTTTAATGATTTGAATATGCTTGATTGCTCATTTAATATGATCTCTGAAATCTCTCCATTAATAAATAAGCTTCAGAATTTGGTTCGATTAGATTTGAGTAACAATCAAATAACAGAACGTAATTTTAAACTTGAAGGTCTTGATAGTCTTAGGTTCCTGAATCTCAGTAATAA
>WJKO01000496.1 GCA_014729055.1 Promethearchaeota archaeon
CTGATAGATAGACAACTATTTTTATTTTCTTTTATTTAAAATCCACAATTAGCATTTATTTTATTTCAAGGTTCAGATTGGATCATAATGAAAAAGTCTAATAAAAGAGCGAACGGGTATCGAGGAATCTGGTATTATAACCAACCATCTCATGACGAATATGTGTATAAATATAGTGGTGGTTTGGCAACTTATTGTGCGAAACATATTCCTATGGCTTGGTATTCGAAAGAATCCAAGAAAACCTTCTTCTGCTATGGCGGTCGAAAAAGATATAGGAATAGATTATTACATATGGTTTCATATTTTGACCATGAAACAGGAACGGTGCCCAGACCAACAATATTACTTGATAAAAAGACTTCAGATGCCCACGACAATCCTACAATGCTGATCGATAAAGATGGGTATATCTGGATATTTAGTTCATCTCATGGGACTTCGCGTCCATCATATATACACAAATCTAGTAAACCTTTTAGGGTAGATAGTTTCTCTAAAATTATCAAAACTAATTTTTCTTATCCGCAATGCATGTATTTATCAGATTACGGCTTTTTATTTCTTCATACTAAATATATGAATCACCATAGAGTATTATCATTTATGCGTAGTAAAAATGGTCTCAAATGGTCGGATCGAAAACTTCTATCACATATTGAAAAAGGGCACTATCAAGTGACATCATTTCATCGTAACAAGGTGGGAACGGCGTTCAATTTTCATCCAGAGCCTGGTGGTTTGAATTATCGTACAAACTTATATTATATTGAAACAAATGATTTCGGGGATACATGGTGTAATGTAAGTGGCGATAGGTTGAAATTACCGCTCAATTCAGTTCAGAATCCCGCGCTTATTCATGATTATGCAAAAGAAAACATGTTAGTCTATATGAAAGATATTAATTTTGATCGTCAAGGGAATCCTATTATATTATATGTTTTAAGTAAAGGATATGAGTCGGGTCCAGAAAATAATCCTCGAATTTGGAAAACTGCACACTGGAATGATTCAACATGGGATATATCGGGAGATATTACATCTGACAGCAATTATGACACCGGCTGCATTCATATTGAAGAGGACGGAAAATGGCGGATAATAGGTCCTACGGAAGTTGGTCCTCAACCATTCAATCCAGGTGGTGAAATATGTATGTGGATCTCTGAGAATAATGGAAAACGATGGGAGAATATACATCAGATGACGAAAAATAGTATGTATAATAATACATATGTCCGAAGACCTATGAACGCTAAGGCTGAGTTTTATGCCTTCTGGGCTGACGGCAATCCTCGAAAAAGAAGTGAGTCGCATCTATATTTCTGCAATAAAGCGGGAGACAAAGTGCATAAACTTCCGTCCAAAATGAGAGATAATTCAAGGTTTCACATTTAGCATATTTCTGACCTACATTTAACTTATTTCTGAAAACTTATTCTAAAAGTTTTTAGAATCTATTAATCAATAATCATCTAATAATCAATAATCTAATAATCAATAGTCATTTATTACTCAAATCTAATTTGTATGATGATCATAGGATTATAATTACTGAGTCTATTTACAATGCCGAATCCACAACGATACGCCAAAAAACGTTTCTTTAGCGGTAAGCACTATATCACCGACTATGAAACATACGATGATAAACTCACTGCGAAGTCTGTGGTAACGTATCTCAAAACAAAAGATGTCATGGTAAGGGCGAGAATAATTAAGAAGAAGAAGTTCGTCCTTGTATACTATGATCAAGATACCTATAATAAACTAAAATATGGGAACCTTAAAATACCCGATTTTGATAAGATTCCTGAAGACATTGTAAATGAAGCAAAAGAATCTCTCGGATTGCTGGATAAAGAAGAAGAAAAACAAGAATCTAAAGAGCAATTTAAGAACTGGCGCGAGGAACAACAAGATCGATTTCAGAAGAGTCGGAAGGATAAATTTGAAGTTATTAAACTGAAGAAAGAAGTGTCAACGACAGAGTTAATGCAAACGAGCATAAAGAAAAAGCAGAAAAAAGTAAAAGACGAAGTCGAACAAGGAATTAATACAGTTTTAAATCATGTAGAAAATGAATTCTTTAGGTCGTGTCCTAAATGCGGAGGAACTATGAAGCCCACATTTATGGTAATCGGGCGTGAGCAACGAATCTCGGTATTCCAATGTCGGGATTGTAAATTTTATATTCCACGAAGATTTGACTGACTTACAATAGATGACAGACTACTACAGACTACTAAAATTTGTAATTTTATCTATAGTTTTTTTTGAATAATTAACAATAGACAACAGATATTCGATAATTGATATTTGATAATTTGATAATTAACAGATTGTCAAATATCATTAAATAAAATTCGGTCTTTCTCTAAAATATATCAGAAATCGAGAATATAAAAAAAGAGCATTAATCTGCTAATATCGTACTAATAACCTATTAATATCTAACGATTAATATTCGAGAGGTAAGTAAGACTATTTTACGACAATGTAAACACAAACCTTGGATATTAATCTGACAATATTGCCGAAGCGCTTATTGTCGGCACTTAGGACGATAAAATGCTTGCGTAAGATTTAATACATAATAAATTAAATCTATATTTGTTGTGTAATTCCGTGTACCGAGATAATCATAAGATTCTTGCTCGATCTCGGAAAAATAAAATAGAGGGCTCCGACAAAAATAAATTGTGATAACTAAATCAAACAGAATCAAAACATCAGTTAGGAAAACATGATATCTTATGGAAAATATTTTTTTTCCTTTAAATTAATCTGGTATCTGTTTTTGATTGAACCAATGAACCAAAATGATCTTATTGATCGGTTGGATCGGAATTTCATGAAAATAATGCCGAACTTAATCAGCAATATAGCGCACAAAATCGAATGCTCTCTCATAATAAATAAAAACAGAAAAATCTAATAGTTTGGAGTTTAAGTAAATTGATAAATGACGATTATAAAGACTGTGTGGATATGGATGAATATAAGATAGATATACTTCCAAAATATATTATTAACTCTAAGGGTGAAAAAGAGCCCTTTGACCTTGAACGAATCAGAAAAGGGCTCATAATTGATGTTGGCTTGGATGATACACAAGCAGACGTAGTTATTGAAGCAGTAGTACGAAAAATCGTAGGATTATTAAGTTTAAGTTATAAATCCATTCGCACATATGCGATAAAAGATTTCATTTGTAATGAATTGACAAGCCGTGGTTTGGATAAATATAGGGAGATTTACGAACGAATTGAAAAGAAAAAACATTCAAAATTTGTTTTACCGGATAATTTTATTAGACAATACAGAAATAAGCAACCTGACTGGGGACCTTTAGGATATATTACGTATAAGCGGACTTATGCGAGAAAGATAGAAGGGAAGGATAGAACTGAAGAATTTTTTGAAACAGTGAGACGCGTTGTGGAAGGATGTTTTTCATTACAAAAAGAACATTCAATAAAACTTGGTCTACCATGGGATGAAGAAAAAGCGCTTAAATCTGCTAAAAGAATGTATGAAAAGATATGGGGTTTTAAATTCAGCCCGCCGGGTCGTGGTTTGTGGGTTATGGGAACTCCCTTTATTGACAAACACGGATCCATGGCTTTGAATAATTGTGGATTTGTGTCAACTCAAGATATTGATATTAAAGGTTCCATGGCATTTCAATGGTGTATGGATGCTTTAATGGTTGGTGTCGGTGTAGGATTTGATACAAAAGGCGCTAATAAAATCGTCATTCAAGAACCGAAAGAAACGGATTCAGAATTTAAAATACCTGACAGTCGTGAAGGATGGGTCAAAGCACTTGGTAAAGTGTTGGATGGTTTTTTCAAAGGAATATCCATTCCAAAGATGAATTATGATTTAATTAGACCCGCAGGGGAACCAATCAAGGGATTTGGTGGTGTTGCCTCAGGTCCCGGACCATTGAAAGATATGATCGTGGATATTCAAGACCTACTCACGGGCAGAATCGGAGAACCCATTACGAGTGCTGATATTGTAGATATTTTTAACATGATAGGAAAATGTGTTGTTGCTGGAAATGTGAGAAGGAGTGCTGAAATTGCTTTAGGTGACATGGATGATGAAGACTTTATAACGTTAAAGCAAGACCAAGAAAAACTATTGCACCATAGATGGGCCAGTAATAATTCTATTATTGGTAAAGTTGGTATGGATTATTCTCCAATTGTTTCGAGTATTGCACAAAATGGAGAGCCAGGTGTCATTTGGTTAGAGAATGCACGAAAATATTCAAGAATACGGGGAGATCCTGATTATAAAGATAAGAAGGCGGTTGGAGTAAATCCATGCGTAACAGGAGATACACTTATTGCTGTCGCAGATGGAAGGAATGCAGTCCCTATCTCACAACTTGCTGAAGAAGATAGAGATGTACCTGTTTATTGTAAGGATGAAAATGGAATAACAGTCATTCGAATGATGAGAAATCCAAGAATAACTGGATTTGAAGAACAGATATATCAAGTTACATTGGATGATGGGAGTAAAATCAGATGTACTGGAAATCACGAATTTCTAATGCGAGATATGAGTAAAAGGGAAGCAATCGAACTTAA
>WJKO01000497.1 GCA_014729055.1 Promethearchaeota archaeon
CACCTTTATTATTCGTAACAACTCTTTCTATGGCTACTTGTGAGTTCGATATTGATAATCTGGATTATTCGTTTGGTGAAAGTACACGTCATGCAGGAAAAACTGAAATTAAACTATTTTTGCCTGTGAGAAATCCTGGACTTTTACCCGCTACCATAGGATCTCTTCGCATGGATTTATATGACCAAGAAGGAGAAAATCTTGTGGGAAGTGTGTTACTCCTTGACAAAATTACTATTGCACCTAAAGGAAAAACAAGTCTTGGGTTAACAGTAGAATTAAATCAAGAAGCTGCGAGTGAATGGCTAACAGAAATGCTCCATACATGGAACTTATCTCTTTCAATTCGAGATTTCAAGTATAATGGAATTAAAATGCCCGGCGGTATCAAATTGCCTGAATTGTCTTTAATGGGTCTATTGGAAGAATTGATGGGCTTATTTGGTTTTGATATGGATAACTTGGTAGAAGATTTAATGGGAGAATTAGGAGGATTATTTGCTAATCCAAGCAATCCAAACGAGATGCCAGATGTATATGCTGAATATATGTATAGAAAAACAGGAAAAAATCCTAAAACTGGTGCCGTAGATTTATGGAGGAGAGCAAAATATTTGGGGGCCGAGGGTCTACTTGGCTCAGCAGATGCGGAACCTTCTGAATTTATTGATATTACTGAAGCGGCTGATGCATTTTCTGTTAATGTAAGTATTCCGTTTGAAATGGATGCCATTGAAGATTTTGACCTTGGAACTCTCAAAATTTGGGATTTACAAATCGGGTTATATGTCGATGATAGTGAAACATATGGTCAAACAGACGACGATGGTAGATTGCTTTGGCAAAATTATGATTATCCTTTGTTAATGATTGAATCTTATGAATCAAATCGTTCCGATGAGGGTTTTAGCGATATTCAGATTGAGTTTGGAGGAGATGATGGATCTTCTGAAGCAAATGTATTTGTTAATATGACAAAAGACACAATTACAGGAGAGCAACATCCATCAGCATTGATTGATTGGGATAATGAAGAGGAGGTAAACAATTTTATCGCAACAGCCTCTCAGGACTATCCGCTCTATTGGTTTTTCTATAATTTGATAGTCAACGGAAAATTAAATTGCCTTTTATCGATAGATAAAATAAGTTTAGAAATATTGGGACTAAGAATTGAAGACATTACAATTCCTAGAGATTTAATTGGAGCCCTAGAATTAAATATTGAAGAAATGCTTGGTGATTTACTAGGCAGCTTAGATCTGTCATCTTTGTTTGCTGGTCCTCCCGTGTTTTCACCTATTGGAGCAATCAGTATGATTACAGAGTTAGGTATGACAGGCGGTATGGCTTTTCCAAAATATTTAGGAAAAATCACTTCTGAACCTGGAACCTTGGAGCCAAGTAGAGTATTAGATATTGATAACTTGGATATTGAAGAAATTATTGATTTAGATGCTTTGGATACTGATGTGTTATTAGAATCTTTAGAAGAAGTAATAGGTGGTCCTGATGCTCATTTAGGTCTCACTGTTCCTATTGGTATTAAATCCTTCCCAATTGATCTTTCCTTGGGATTCAGCGGAATGACTCTTGGTTTAGCAAAAGAAATAAATGGACATAAAAGAACATTTGCAGAAGCAATTATTACAGGCAATAACTCCGACTCTGTATATTTTGGTGGTTGGAATTCCAGTGCTCTTATTAATATCGATCTTAAATTGTATACAAATAGCACATGTGCTCCTTATGTCGCAGAATTTCTGCGGGATCTATTAGAAGAATACAAGATAGATGTAATAATACAATTTAATATGGAGCAGATGATATTATTCCAAGAAAATTATACCATGCCCGGAACGGGACTTGAAATTCCATTACCATTTGAATTAGGTGATATGGTTAATGATATGATCGGGGATTTACTTGATGGTGCACTTGATGCAGAAGGTATGGCAGACTTAGTAGGCGGGTTACTGGGAGAAGATAACCAAGAAATGGCTAATCCACTGATGTTGAGTGGAAATCCATTCTCGCTTCCCAAAGAATTTGCTACAAGCTTAGCATTACGAAACCCAGCAATGCAATTTTTATATTCTGATGCAGGTCAAGAATGGTTGGAGAATGCTGGTTCAAGCGATTTAGAAAGTTCAATGCTTCCCGAGGCTTCCACAGATTTTGATATTAAGGTTCACAAATTGCTAAATAGCTGGAAATTAGATTTAACGATATTTGATTTAGAAGTCGATTTAGGTGATACTATTCCAATATCAGTTGGTGTAGGTTATGCAACACTTGATATGTATGGAAAAAATCAATATAATAACTGGGCAAAAATGATGTCTATTAAGATTAACAGCTTTTTGGATCTATCGAGCCCAAATCCCGTTGATCTTGCTCTTTCAATAGAAATATTTAATGATGGACCTAACTGCGATTTCATGGACGATTTCATGAAAGAAGGAATCCTTAACTTGAAGTTAGACGGATATCTTGATTTAAGCCTTTCTGGGGTTCTCATTAACGACATTCATCTACAATTTGAATTTGACGATGTTGATACAGGTTTTAATTTCTCTGAAACAATCAGTTTTCTTGTTGATTCACTTATGAACCCTGAAGAAGGAGAAGAAGAAGCCGCAAATGTAGAAATACTTGGTCAAGCAGATCCAATTACTGACGATACACCAGTTTGGTGGGACGGGGATATGTCAAAAATACCGTTTGTTTCTCAAGACATGGATGATTTCGTGGAACTTGGTGATATTGCAATATATGAAATGAGCGAAACGGGCTGGCCTTATGTGGATGAAGGAAACGTAACAATATCCTTAGGTGTTGAAATAACTAATAAATTAATGGATATGGGTATAAAGGACCTTTCTGTGGAAATCTGGTCTGATGATCCAGTGGAACCGACTTCAGAATTATTGCTCAGTGTTGAAAGCGATGGTGTAGATATGATTGCGGGATTGAAGAGTCAATTAGTGGTTGATATTGTGATGCATAAAAGTGAAACTCTTGAAAGCTGGGTAAAAGGTATATTAGAAACTTTTGGTTTAACAGGTTTTATAACTGCGAATGTGACGCTCGAGGTTTTAGGATGCACTATTGGACCCATTGCATTATCTGATGAAGACGCTCTTGACTTAGCTATGCTGCTCCCCGATGTAACGGACTTACTAACAATGTTCTTAGAAACACCAGTACCATTTGCACATGAGGAAGCCTTGATGAATAAAGCCGGAGTAGAAGCTTCACAAGATATGACAGACCTTATTGGGAAATTCGGTGCGCTTTACGTGAATATGAATCCCGATGATTACAATCCTAATGCTGGTCCTCAAAATTGGGATGAACCAATGATGGATGTGAGAGCCGGATTATGCTTAATGCCTAATTTCAATATGTCAATTATTGATACAAGCATTGCTTTATTAGATGCCAATATTTATGATGCGATTTATGACGAACAAGAAGATAACCGGGAAGAAGCAGTACATTATTCATTGATGGCCAATGTATCCTTTGAGCCAGGTAATGTCTATTGTAATAATACTAAAAGTCAACCTGGTTTAGCCCCTGATGATCCTTTACACCAAGAAGTAGACACTGAAAAACCTTGGTATGTTGCTGGCGGAGAACCAGGTACAGGCACAATATATTATCAAGACCCTGGCGGCGATGCTGTTGCATATAGTTTAGGGACATATTTCCAATTTGAAGCGTCTGTAAAAGTATATAACTTATCATACGGTTCATATGAGACACGTTATCCGAAACATTTATGGAGACGACTTGGCGGTCCTTACTTCCCGATTCAAGTATATGGTCCTGAATATGGAGGATATCCAGATCATCGAATTGAGTATCACCCATACTTTTCACCAACGTATAATATTCTCGGTGGATTATTAAACGGAATGGATACATCAAGCTTAGAAAACTTAGATATTGGAGAAATGTTAGCTGGTATTAAGCTTGCAGGACAGATTAAAATAGAGATATTTAGCATTGAACTTACTCTTGACTTAGGAAGCGACATTGTTGCAAACTTAATGGGATCTGTAATGGGTATGCTTGAACTTGGTTTGAAAGAAATGACTCGAACTATTTCAAACCCGTTTGGTCAACCATTACCCGCTTTCAGAGATAAAAACGGAAAACAAGCAACTTATACAGAAGCTCCAAGATTACCGGAACCTGCAGAAGGTTTTGATGATATTGCAATTGATATGTTTTCATTCCTTTATGAAATCAAGCTAGGTGCCGTAATGGATAGAAATAACCACTTATATTGCCCACAATATGGTCTATGGGGTGGCACAAACGCAGATCCGTGGGATCCAAATTATAAATCGGGAATTGATGATCCAGATGATCCAAATGATAATGATTCATCAAACATTGAATGGTTTCATAAGGACGATTATTTTGATGATTTCAAGATATTAACTGAGAATTACAGAAAATCAATGGGAATGCATTACAATCCGTACTTTGAAGTATATGATGAAACAGGTCAGTACATACCGGATCCGAAAGATTGGGCTATGCGATGGCGTGGCTCCACTGGACGAACAAGAACAAATGTAATGGCAATAATGATTGCGTTAGGTCTTCATATTCCGGTTGGGATCCTTTCTGGTTATCTACCGGCATGGATTGACGGAGAAATGCCATGTACAATGCAACCATTTGGATATATATTTATTAACGAATCTGTAAATCTCATACCCGTTGAAGAGGGATCGCCCGAATGGGAAAACTGGTTTGAAGGGAGTAGTGCGATTGATGATAACGGAAAACCACCAAATCCGGGTATATATCTAACCATCAATCTACGTGGATTCGAAGGATCTGGATATAGATCGTTCTGGGATGAGTTATTAGACCAATTTGACCCGAGAATTGTCATAGGCGGTGTTGTTAATGTATCGCTGTTTGGATATGAAATATATAATATTGCGTTTGATCCAATGGCTATCGGAGAAGAATCATATTTCTACCAAAGATGTGCAGAATGGCAAGATGATCATGGCGGTGCAGGATATATATATGATAGACCCAATGTAGACGGAAACATTCCACCGAGCGATCCTGGCGGTGATGAAGGACCCGAAATACCTCCAGAGGAATTCATACCAGAATATGCAGAAATAGATATTATGGACGTAATTAATCTGGATGGGTTAGTCGATGACTTATTGGGCGGAGATATCTGGGAGATTCTCAGTTTAGTATTCGATACAATACGGATCTCAGGCATTGATGGCGATGGAATCGAGTTAACGACAAATAGTCTTGAATTAGTAGCAGCATTATCCGCTTGTGCATGGTTGGAAACGATTCAAGTAGGCGTTAAGAAAAATCTTATCAGCTCCCCTAATTGGGAAGATATTCCAGAAAGTCAGTGGATAGAAATTGCTACACTCACTTCAGAACAATGGACTGAGTTGGCGGAATATCCTGGGTCTGATATAAACCCTTATGACTTTACTATGAATGCCTTAAAGGATCTAACCTTTGTACAACATTGGACATTAAAACCAATTGTATTATATCTCAGTTGGGATTTATTCTCTGGGGTTGATGTTATTGATTTAATTGTAGGATTAATAAGCGGTAATCCAGATGATATACGAGATGCTCTAGGTGGATACTTCTGGCTAGTTATTGATCCGATAATTGTGTATATTGGCCTACCGATCGAATTCGATTACCACGTGCCGATAAAGGTTGCACAAGACGATGTTGTTTTTGAACTCAGCGAAATGATTGCTGGTATGTAAATCGAACATTTTTTTTTAATTTTTATTTAATTTTTATTTCTCTATTTTTTGCATTTATCAGATTAGAGCAAAATTTATTAAAATAATAGATGAATTTTAAGTATGGACGAAATCCAAGCAAAAAACTCTAATTATAATGCGAAAAAACCGAAAAAAGAGAAACCAGAGTCTATTCTTAAATTAAATTATATCTTAAAGGCTATTGGGGGCTTAATTGGAGGAACATTTTCTTATTTTCTTGGAAGATTTTATGAAATGTTCAATCTTATTATCTCGCTCGTTCTTACTATCATTATTTTGTATGTATCCTTATTAATTATTAATTGGGAGATTAGAAAGAAATTCTACAACGGTAATCCGACATTTAAGTGGGTTTTTAGAATTGTCATGGAGAAAATCAAAGAGTACGATGTATTCCGTTGGTTTATAAATGGATTCGCGATGATGTTCATTTTATTCTTAGCGGGATCAATTATTGGTGTATTCTGGCACTATGGATTACAAGTATATGTTGATATTTTTATTAATTGACCAAATAAAGAAGTCCTCATTTTTTTCTATTAATGTCCTTATTCTTGAGTTATAAATCATCTTGAATTCAGGATTTAATGATTCGATAAAGTTATTTAAATTAAAAATGTATTTGTCATCAATCACTAAATCTTCGATATTCTGAAACTCGGATATAAAAATTTCTTTAAAATCACTTGGATCAATTTTTTTCTTCAATATTGATAGCCCTACTAATGGATTTTTTGTTGCTATTCGTGAAATTTCTCGAATACCCCGTTTAATGTCACTCAAGTTCTGGATAGCCGTAAACGAAACAATTGATTTGAATATTTTTTTCCGAAACGGGAGATGTTGACCATCACACGCGATACAACCATATATTTTACCTTGATTATTTTCAATTTTTTCTAATCCTACCTTTAGCATCTTGTATGAGATATCTATGATCACAGTTTGTGGAATAACAAATTCAACGTTTATCTTATCAATCCTCTTATTAAAAAGATGATCTTCTCTAAGACATGATATTAAATATGAAAACAAAGCCATTTGATCATTATTACATTCACTTAAAGCGAGGTCTTTCTCTTTTATCAATTCTGAATGCAACAAGAACTCATTAAATGCAGTTAGAAAATCGATAAATAGCAGACTTCCACCGCCATAGTCTAATAATAACGAAGGTAGTTTAAGCATAATCGTATCTTTTCGTTTTTTTATTTGAATTATCTTTTCTAAAAGAATTGTATATTTGATGTATTGGATTAAAGAATATCGACTATCATAGACCGCTGCGGTTTTATCATATGATTCACGCATTTTTTCTGCTTTTTCTTGATTCTTTGACAAAAAATTTCTCACTTGTTTTTAGATCTTTTTCAGAATTAAAAATAATTTGGAGTTTAAATCTATTTTTAGAATCAAAGATCAAAAAGGTTTTAATTGATTGATGGATGTTTTATGTTTGTCTGTCAATTTTTTTAAATTAGAAAGGAGTTTTTTATACATGTCAAATTATATAGATCCAAAAGATCCGCTAAAAATACTGAACAAAGCCGTAAATTCCGTAATCTTGATTCGTTTGAAAGATGGAACAGAATATCAAGGGAGACTGAAAGAAGCTGACTCATATATGAATATGATTATTGAAGATGCAAAGGAAATCATAGATGGTAATATCGCGGTAAAATATAGTGAGATATTCATTAGGGGAAATAATATCCTATTTATCAGACCAAATGCAGATTAAAAAAGAACTAATTAAATCTTGAGTTATGATGCTTGTATTTGGTTATGGAACGTTTATAACAAAGAAGATATATAAAGATAAGAATAATGTTCAACCTGCTTATCTACCACGTTATTTTCGAGTATATCGCCCACGAGATTGGTTTCCTTATGTAATCAAATCTTCGGATTGTAATGATTCCGTCGATTTTAAGCCAGGATTCTGGGGGCTTGTTTTTCAAGTGAATAAATCAGAATTAACAGAATTAGATCTATATGAAGGTGAAGGTAGTTTATATAAGCGAATTAGTGAACAATTTTTATTACCTGATGGTTCTAAAATCGATGCATTTCTCTATTATCCTATGAAGAATACAATTCGAAGATATAATCTCATGGACTATATTCGTTTGGGTGACTTATGGAGGAAAAAAATAATCGAAGAACATCCTGATATTGTTAAAGAGTTTCCTCAACTTGCATTAAAAAAATTTCATTCAAAAACGGAAAGGAACAAATGAAATAAATAGATGCTTAAGTCAGCTTTCTAATAATTTTTCCAGTAAA
>WJKO01000498.1 GCA_014729055.1 Promethearchaeota archaeon
ATGGGATAGAATGTGTATCTCTCCGTCCTTCTCATCCGCATCCAATATGGGGATATTTTGTTCAAATGACTCTGTTTTAGAGACAATTGAAGTTGAGTCCTTATCTCCCAATATCGTATTTACTATTTCCGCCTGTTTATTTGTCAACGTGTCCGTAAATTTTAGAAGATTTTGGAGATCCGTCTTCAGACGTCTCGATTCATCAATAAGTGCATTGATCTCATCGTCATTCAGCAAGATTTCTTGAAGATTTTCGGGCGATGTGTTGGCAAAGTGGTCCCAAGCCAACCCTTCATTAAATCCCTTATTTTTAAGTGGTAATGGGTATAGCTTCTTGTCAAGATCAGTTGCACGTCGATATGCAAACATTGCCAGGATAATAAAATCATGGTTGGTGATCGCATGCTGAATTAGGTTATAATTGCTCGGATAGGCTACTTTTTGATCATTCACCAAAACGATCAATTCATGTGCGGTGAGCTTTAACAGTTCAACCGGCACAGTTCTTCTAAATTCCATAATATCTGTTTTTTTATTTTTTCTTACTTCAAACCAGCTAATTTTTTTCTTTTCTAGTACTGACATTTTTATCACAATTCATTTTTCAATTTTTTTTTAATCATATATGGGGACTTTTGAGATTATACTTGTCTGTATAGACTCAAATCGTTCAACATTTAGTTGTTCAAGTCCCTCTTGGTGTATAGGAAATTGATATTCAATTTTGAGGTGTTGCAATAACACATTAATTTTTACTAACGAATTTTTTAACTCGAAGTTCTTGCCGAGTATCAGATAATCCACGGCAACGGCAAATTCATGACCCAACATAAAATATTTCCCCAATTTATCCAGATTATGCTCGCGAGCATTGGAGAAAAGCTGGGCTGTTTTCTCAATGTCACTTTTTGGACCATAAAGACATGCCTTATGCTCACTTTCGAGATAGCATAACCAGATCTGCCCCCAATGTTTTACATAGATATAAGGAATGGCTTGAGGGGCGGGAATCATGGAAAACTCGGACAAACTCATAGGAATCTCATCATTACTCCACATTAAATCGGACATAATAGTTGCCATATCATTACAGATCTCATCAACGGTGGTGCAGCATGTTATCGGCAACTTAATTGTTGCAATGTTGAGTTTATCTTGTGCCCTAAAAAGCAATATAACATCGGATTTGATCGCCTTTCGAGTTGCAGAAATGGCAAGGAAATAGAGATCCTTAGCGGATTCATCGGAATTTATTTGTTTGGGGCGGTTCAATTGGATGACTGTGTAATTGTTCCCTTTAGTAACTTCATTAAAAGAAAGATCAGAAATATTCAAACCTTTCATATTATACACCTTAATTTTATTTGGGTGTACCGAAGTTTTTATCGAAATAAGTTGATTTGCATCGTATATTTTCATATATATTCTCGCTCTGTTTTTATGATAAATGGGTTATAGATGTTGAATTAATATGGAAATTATATACACAAGGACAGCAATACCTATGATGACAGCAACCGTAATCATACCGCGCTTTCTGTAATCTTTATAATGTTCCACATCGCTGAGATCAGGTCTAACAGGTGGTAATAGCCTCATAACTGCCCCTTTTCCCGAACTTATATTGTCTGCCGGTAGAATTGCTGACACATTATTGCTGCGCTTTTCTTCTTTTATCGTTTGTATCAATGTATTTGATAAAACACTGATTTGATTTCTAATCTCAACAGGATGAGTCACTTCATATATGTCAGCAATATCTGTAATGTCATTATCTGAAGTAGATCTGGAGATCTTGGCTTTTACTATACTAAAAACACCTTTTATCTTGTTTTTAATATCGCTTTCCATTTCTTGCTCGAAATGTTCCACTTGCTTTTTCGATGCTCCAGTAGTTTCTTGCAAAAACTGCTCAATTTCCGATCTGGCTGCCGTTAAATTCTTTTGCTGTATAAGAACCGGATAAATAATAACACCAACACCGATAGCAATAAGGACCAAGAAAATAATCTGGCAAAGGTCATATTCCATCCAAACTATGTTTTCCAAAGGTGCGAGGATATTTGCATAATATAATCCTACAAATGCACTAATTATCCCGGTCATACTGCCAAAATTTATGCCGATATTTTTTAATGTAGTTTTACTTTCACTTTCCATTTAAATTTCCTCCTCTTTTATTTCGCATTTTACTTACGGTAATAATCGAAACAACTAATGATGCACACGTAATGACCATGCACCATAATTGAATTGACAATAAATGTTTCTTGGGTTCTGTAGACTCAGAACCTATAATCTTTGAAAATTGCATACAATTTCCTGCCAGATCTGTTGCAAATGCATGTATTATATACTTTCCTTCAAGCTCCAACTGTTCGATGTTAAGATGCTGAATATTGGAATAGATTGTCGATTCCATCGTACGAATCCTGGTCAATTTTACTTCAGAATAGTTAAGGTTTGGATCGGTGATAGAAAGCAGTAGAGCAGTTTCGGTAATATTAGGACGTATCGTATCCTTGACATATACTGCAATTTTCGTAAGTGAGTTGCCAACACTATCTTTAGCGGTAATTCTGATACTCTGTTCTCCCTCTTGCAATGTATACCAGACCATCTGTGGAATAATTGCACAAACCAAGGATTCCGATGGAATGACCTCAATTATGATACCGGTTATGTTTAATTCAAGATGATCAATCGCATCAATCGGAGTTATATCGAATTCGGCGGGGCATTTACAGTATTCTGCATAATCAAGTGTAAATGCGGGTCCAAGTGTATTCTTTACAATAATGATCTCTTCCGTTATTTCTGTGTTCAATACGGTCGTTGCATTAATATAAATGGTAATTTGTCCGTCTTCTAATTCATCCCAATCGGCTTGGGTTATCTGGTTCGGATATGTAAATAAATCCGTGGCTGTGTCGTATTGATCGGCGAGGAAATATGATACATTCATAAACATCGCATTACACTCCATTTCAATATCTGGGACAAGCTTGAATTCATTCGAAGCAATGGGCTCTATGATAGCTAAGTGTAGATCAAGTTCAAAATCTATATATGGAAATTCATCATCCCCATTTGCTTCTGAGCCCAGCCCATAAATGATACCCGTTGATTCTGCTTCAGTATTGAGTTGTGTCAATGCTAGAGCGGTAAAATCATAGTCTGCATCGGGATGAGTATCAGCATAATCGGAATAATAATTGCCAAGCGTGCCATTGTCCCAATTGTTGTTCAATCCTTGATCATAAACGTATTTTACGTCAATATTATTAATAAAACTGTTATAGTAAATGGTGACATCATTAGTACCGTGATAGAATTCGATAGCATGGTAATTCTCGGTAAATACGTTTTTTACAATTTCAATTGTATTGCAACCGTCCATTTGGATGGAAAACGCATTTTTATTGAACGTACACGATTCAATAGCTATATTTGAACTTTCCTTCATTCGCAAACAGACGTCGTTATCACTAAACGTAGAATTCTCAAACTTGATATTGCGAGAACCTGTTATTTTGATAAGGGGTTCTATATGGACGCTTTGTCCGTTCATGTCCGCAAATACTGAATCTTTAATAATTACATATCTATTTGTGTAGAGAAAATACACATATTTTACGGAATTATTTAACTCAATATTTTCAATTATATAGGCTGTTTCCCATGACTCTCCCGTTCGATTATGTTCAGGATCATAGTAACACCCGTCTAAATTATAATTGGTAAAAAGAATATAATCATTACAATTGGATCCATCAGGCTTTCTGTCCTCGATATTCATGGAACTATTTATCCCTGCACTAGTCAAAATGCCAAACAATCCAAAAATAAAAACAATAGAAATTAACAAACACTTTATATATTTTTTAGAGATATTGTTGTGATTTGTCATAGAAAATCCTCCTTATGGTAAACTCCTTTTTTTAAGATTTATTAGATGTAAAACGCCCAATGTTGCAGTAAACGAAACTGCTAACAAAATAATAATTTGGGGCGCCATATTCAGAAACAATCCAAGCCCCAATCCGTCACGGGAATGAGCGGTTGTATAGTCCGTTCGGATTAACATAATCGGCTGTTCTGCGGTGTTGCCATATTCGTCTGTAACAGTTATGATCAATGTTACCGTCTGGTTGTATGCGTCATACCAAGCAGTTTCATCGGGTGTAAAAACAAGGTTTGTTTCGGTAATTCCCGGATCAAAATACACATTGAATGTTTGAGAGTTAATCGTATAGGTAACGCTATCAAGCGTCAAGTCAAATACATCAATGCTGATCATAGGAGGTTCTTCACCCACTTCATCCCCTGAGGTTGGATAATTGAGTGTTAAAACGGGTTCAATTGTATCATCTTTATGTAGCAATAAATATCTCGTCACAATGTTGTTGCCAGGATCTGCAAACTCCAGTTTAAAGAAATATTCTCCGTAATCCGCCGTTATCCACCATGTATTAAAGTCTATTTCGGTACTTTCATGGAAAAAGGTTAATGTAACTGGTTCATTTGATCCGTATTGAATGGTCGGTACAATTTCTGTGAAATGCGTATGATTAAACGTATCTACGGCGACTATGGGGGGATTGGTGTCCTTTCTGAAAGTCAGACTGGTCATATCGGTGTATCCAAGCGAATCTTCCGCATAAATATCAATTGCAATATAACTATCAGACATATATTGGTCCCAGATATCTTGATCAAGCTCAGTTTCGAATTGATTCGTCAAACTGTATTGGATCTCATCGTGTTCATAATAAAGATTTAAATCGCTGTTCGGTTCGATGTCCTCTACCTCCACGAATATCATCGGAGGGTGATTCCATGTGCTATAATCTTCCGGCTGAACTGACACTATAACAGGATTCTGTCTGTCAATTTTTACATCATAGGACTCAACCGCTATATTTTGGGCTGTGTCTGACGCATACACATAAATTTTGTTCACTCCGTCTTCTAATTCATCCCAATCGGCTTGTGGTATGGTTGTATCAATGGGGTATTCGGTTAATCCGTCATTTATTTGATACCATATCCTATCCAGATTATAGTCGTCAGCTGTTGCACTTACAAACACCGGATCGTTATGCCATAAATTATCGACTGAAAGTAGAGTAATAACTGGAGGATCAGGGTCAACTTTTGTAATCGCAAGAGGTACTTCCGTAATATGTCCCAGATAATCTGATGCTCTAAATGTCAGCGTAATATCTCCGATGGGGGCGGCTTTAAAAAACGTATCCCATGTAGCCCACTCCCCTAATTCCAAATCCGCATCAATAACAAAATCTTCAAGCGACATATCATCATATTCCATTCCAAATGCAGCAATGGGATTCACCCCGTCATCTGCTTCCATCTCTATCGAGGAAGAGTCTAATGTGATATCTTGAACCGCTACACGGATATTAGGGGAATATTTTATTTGCTCACCATTTATAGGATAAATAATTTCGACATTGGGTGCGGACAAATCCTTAATAACTTGAATACCCGTAATATATTCAATATTGTCTGCTAAATCAACCACCTCAGCGCTAAATATGTGGGTTCCCTCCGCAGCATCTGACCAAGCCTGGTCATATGCTGTTTCATCGGTTGGATTGAGCGTATATGTATCGGCACCGATCTCTACCAAATTCCACTGATAGGTATCTATATCCGTAACGAGCACCAGTTTTGCATAATCCAAGTTCTCTTCAATAATAGTCATGGTCACATCCGGAGGAGTAGTATCGCTGTACTCCGGTAATGAAACAAATTCAATGGAAGGTAAAAGTGTATCCTTCACAATGTTAAGTATTGGCGCTATCTCTTGGTTTTCGTGAATATCCGATGCAATTATCTCCCAAGACACTGCTCCCTCGTCAAGTTGATTGAAGTATAAATTCCACTCACTGCCTTGGAGATAATTCAGCTTGTATTGGTCTCCGCCAATTGGGTCAAGTTCAAATTCTGTGGTGTCTGCCGTTAATATCACGCTGTCAATTCTGGAACCGTCAGTTGCCGTAACGGTGATTGTAGGGACCTCATTTAGATAATATTTACCAGAAATAGAATTAACCGTGGTATCATCTATGGTCAATTCTATGTTAGATACTTCGGGACTCTTATTTTCTGTATATTCAAAGCCGATATAGTCCAACTTCAATTCACGATGATCCAACACGAATTGCTGATCAACGGTAAATTGAAGAGAAATATAAGGATCTAATGGTAATCCTTTAATGTAATTCTCGGGATTCGGGATACTATATGTAAACACACTACTAGACGTTCCAGCCAAGGTTGCGATTAGGGTTGCTGAATTCGATACATCAAGGATGGAAACTTCACAATCTGCCCCACATTCAAATTTTATCTTCGTCCATAAGCTCGTTATACTTGTAAGCTCGTTATTCGGTACGTTTAATTCATACTGAACATCTAATGTAAAATCTTTTTGAAGTACATATGTAAATTTAATTTGATCAATTAATAGGAGTATTTTTTGAGTGAATATATTAGCCGAATAAATCCAGCAATTTAATTCAGCCTCTTTAAAAAAGTCACCCGAGGTTTTTATCGACTCAACAATCTGTTGTGAAACGATCTCTTGACCTGATATAATGATGTTGTTTTCAATGTCTTGGTTTTTAAGGTTTATATGAATTACTTGACCAAGGTTAGTTTTCATATCGAAATCTAAATCCGAAGAGTCCAAGATTTTTCCATCCGCTCGAACAGGTTCGTGAACTTTGATGCGATAATTTACTATAACGCTTTCTAAACTCATTTTTTCGATAGGATCCAAATGATTATCTGCATACGTAATTTTTAGCCGTGCCTTATCTTCATTATTTCTCGAAAAATGCTCGGGATATTCATCATAAACATATACTGAATCACCAAATTCAAGAATATAGTTCAAATTGGGGTCATCTTTGATGACATCACCATTGTTGCTTGTAGCAGAATCAGCCCTCCAGTCTATTGTATTAACTAGTTCAAAATTAAGATCTGTTATATCATTTATATCATCTTCCGCTTGAAGGCTCTGATATCCGTCCCATTCCGTTTGTTGAATTCCATCAATATATTTTTTACCCGAATAGTGCTCTAATGGGGCTTGTGATATATCAAATTCAGAATTTCGATTTTGCTGGTTACTCAGAGAGACTTCATCAGAAAAATTAATTACATTTGCAAAAAAAATAATAAAACAGAACACCAGAAAACCAAGTGTATTATTTCGATTTACTGACATTACTCATTTGTTCCCCCTTTTTTCTTTTTCTTCTTGACTATAACCGTTACAATTGTTATGATAATAGCTGATGGAATGGCGAGTATTAGTAACTGTTGCAATGCAGAATACCACCATGGCTTCGGTTGTCGAAAATATCCCCCATCTACGTGATAAAAAAAATTAAACCAAACCTCAATTGTTTCCTCTGATTTAACAAGAACTGAATACCATCGATCGTTTTCAGTCCATTCATATTCTTCAAAATGTTTATGTGCCCTAAATCCCCAGACTTCTCCGTTCTTTCTTATATAGATCGAAACACTTTTATTGATTACACCATTTTCCCCGATCAAAATATTACCTAAAGGTCGAAGACCTCTCAATTCATAGAGATGGTTATTCTGTATAAGTGTATAGTTGATTCCGTTATGTGTGTAATTTTCTCCCAGAGCTAAGGCACTTAATTCTGAAATATTAAAAAAAAGCGGGTTATCCATTTCGATCCAATCACTTTCGTTAATTAAATATGCCGTAAGATTGGTTTTTGATACAAGTAAATTGGTTGAGATGTTATATTCCCGGTTCATATATGGGTCTATGCTAAAGTTTGCCACATCATGTACGAGCGGTTCTCCGTCAAATGTATAAAGATCGGTATCCGAATTTACAATGTAATAATCATCATTATAATCTTCCAATTGATATCCCCCTGTTACAGTTGCTACGGTTCTGGTCTCAATCCAGTAAAATTCGTCAATTTGTTTGGACATGGCATATACCCCCCTCCATGCAGTAGAGAAAACTTCCCATCCACCTTCGAGCCAAGTTGTATTCACAATGTGAAATGATTGACAATCTGCATAAGCCCAACCGCTTGTAGCGTTACCTTCCTCAATCCACCAATCTTTTTTAATCTCGATAAGATTAATATCAGTAGAACATGGTGTATCGACTTCAACATCATCTCCTGTGAAAGTGATGAGTTCAAAGTCGTCATTAAGTTGGGGAAGTGCTTGAGTTACTTCCGCAGACTCAACATTTTGTATTTTAATATCTCGCGCAACTATCGGAATACTCAATTGTAAAAAAATCAAAGCCATCGTTCCGATAGCCATAAACACTATACTTCGTTTCTTCATTTTACTTTTTTCCTCCTAAACTAAAATTTGAAAATAATTTTGAATAATTCGGTAAATCCGTAGCTTGCATAATTGACTTGGATAGTGCTGTTAATGCATCGGCGTTAAATCTACCTCGTTTAATAATTTTTTCGTAATTTGCTAATTCTTTCTGTATTGATTCAATCACATTCTTTTTTTCTACCATCTGAGTTTTAATATCACGTATTTCAGCATTCAGTTCTTTGATTTCACCTTCAATACTGCTTATTTGTGCTTCAAATTGAGCAGATTTCTCCCGATGTTTTTCGATATCCTCGATTTTTTTATTAATATGGTCGTTCTATAGTTTGTGCTGTATTTCAAGGTTCACTTCTTTGGACTTTTTTTTCGTATGAGTGTCGGTCAAACGTTTAAATAACTGGGAATAAGCCCTATACTCGTCAAGAATGGGGTTGTCCAAGGATGCTAAGTCTTTTATTTGGGTTTGATCTCGGATATATGTCTCGATCTTGTTTTTCAACGGACTCAGCCGTTTTATAGTTGTTTGTAAGGGCGAATCGTTGGAAATGAATTTCTGGCGTTCCGCTTTTACGTTAAGCAAATATAATTGTTTATTATAGTCGGCAAGCCTCTGACATTTTAATTCTGAAAATGTATGATTTGCAAGAGTTTGAATGTATAATGCGAGTTCTGATGTTCCGAGCTTGGAAAAATCAGGATTGGCACTTAATAGGTCCGTAATATCCTGATATAATGCCTCATATTCATTGTAACGTCCATTCATCGGAACTTTCCTCCTACCGTATCATAAAACACGTCTCTTCCGAGCAGCACTTTGTGCCCTTCAATTTTATCAGAAAGGTCATGCATTACCGCAAAATTGCCTTTATTTCTCTTTTTTTGCGTTCGATATTTCAATTCAATTTCCGGAAGCGTTTTTGCCACTCCGGTAATTCCCGAGATATTGATAAATGAGGATTTTTTTAGGTCTTGATGGTGGGGTATCGAAGCATCTATGATGGATATCGGCGATCCTGTGTCTAAAAATCCACCAAACTTCTGCTTGCCAATCTTGGTGTCCAATTCAATTGGCCAGATAATTGGGTTTCTTTTCCTTTCTTCACTAATAGAAACGTTAATGAATGTCTCTCCCTTTATTATCTCGTCAAGCCCTAAACTTCCTGCCCTATCGTTGCATTCTCGAATTTTTGACTTTACTTCTGCAAAATCGAGTTTTCCTCCTTTTTTTAATATCTCATTAAATTCAGAGATGCTGTCCTTGAGCATCTTAACCATTTTTTGCAGCCCTTCCTTAAATGCATTTGCTTGATTAATGA
>WJKO01000499.1 GCA_014729055.1 Promethearchaeota archaeon
AAATTTCAGTTATTCTCAAGAACTGGTCAAAATCTTCTTCTGACCCTTTATAATCTATTTGAAACTAATGAGTTTTCTCAAGTTTTGTTTGATCAAGAATTTCAAATAATGTGTTTTGATATTGAGCACTCTTTTGGTAAAATCGAGAAGAAAAGGAAAAAGCTAGATCCAATATACAAGTATATGAGCGATAATTATCGAACCTTGGAATTGATTGAAGAAGATTATTTCACCACACTTCCAAAGATCATAAAAAAAATAGAAGATTGGATTCAAAAAAAGAAAGATGAGGAAAATTCTCCTGATTTTACATTTGAATTTCGAAAATCAAAATACATTCCGCCTAATAATCTCATGATTATTTCAACCCCAATTGATTGTATGGTTCATACAGAATTCTATAGTCCCTTTTGGAGACCAGAACAACGACCACAAGTCTATTTCTTTAAAGCTCAAGGGATTACAACAAACGCTAATATCATAGAAAGTTTTCAAACTCATTTTGATATAGCCTGGCGCCATGCCGTTCCATATGAAGGAGAATAATGTTTAAGAATACTTGATATAAGCGTCTTTATTTCTTAATTTCTATTTTAAATCCTTTATTTTAATTACTCAATTCTTTTTGTTACCAAAAAACGTGCTTTTGATACAAATATTTATATAGCCAAGTTGGTAATTATAGTGATGACGGATATTGTGGTTATGATGGTAATATTGGTAATCATGGTAATTCTGTCATACATACAATAAAACTCATTCGGAATCAAACTGTGATAAATTATGCGGAATAACCAAAGTGAAGTGATGTGCTCATAGAAAGTTAGGACGTAATCGCATATCCGCCGAAATAATCGCTCTAAATTATATATAAAATAAAAAAAAAGAAGGTGGAAAAAATAGCATCAAATAAAAATGTAATACAAGATCTGGAACCCGTGTTTCCAGAGGATCTAAAAGGAAAATCTCAATTAGATGAGTATTTCTACAGGACCACCTTATCAGAAACGGTAGAGCGGATATATACTACGTCCATAAACAACGAGCTAGCACCTCCAAATATTCTGACTTTTGGTCCGCCGGGGACAGGAAAATCTGAAACTCTAACACAAATTGCTTATTACGTAGTTGAAGCTATGGATTTACATGAATTTTTTGGTCTCATTAAGATTCCATGCGCACAACTAAAAGAGCCCGAGGAATTCTATTGTTCACCGTTTATCGATAGCAATGGATCTATTAAGTACAAAGCAAATTGGGTCGCACAGGCAATCCATCTAGCGGAGAAAGGATACTACGTTTTTGTTATTTTCGAGGAGCTGGAAGCTCTAAATCCGCGGTTACAAGTAGCATTGAATACGCTTTTAGATCGAGTGAATTGCTTTATTACTTGGCCGACAGGAGAATTGAAGTCTCTAAAGGAAAACAGACATAGATTGTTCTTTTCTGCAACAGTCAATCCACCGAAAGCTGGAACACCATCTCATGAAATAATCCATTCTTTGTACTCTCGATTTACGGTGAAACTGAAATTTGACTTCAATACAATTCAATGCCGTGAAATTCTCCTTAAGAAATTCTGGCAATATAATGTTCATGATGACAGGGAATTAACACCTTGTGATTTGTGTAAACTACCTATCCTCATAAATCAGATACGGAAAAGTCCGTTGTTTAGGAAAATACAACCCGCTTATAGAGAAGCTATAGAAATTTGTAATTTGAGATTTCTCTACGAATATGATTGGGAATCTGCCATCTCTCTGGTAATACCTGGCAAAAATAAAGACCAAGAAGATTTTATGAAAGAGAGAATAGAAATCTTCGTTAAGGAGGGAGAGTAATGAATCTCTATCCTATTTTTTTCACGATTTATTATAATATACGGCGCTTGCTTGCAACAACTAAAGTAGAGGAAGAGAGTCTCAGGAACATGAAATATTTTGACGGTTATAAAGTTACAGATGAGGTTGATTTTGTTAAAATCTACCGTAGAGTCATATCCAATAATACGAGATTAGAAGAAATATGTGATAATTCGTTTGATATTCCAATAGATATGCCTGAGTTATTAATACCTGAGTTCATCACAGAGATTGTTCGGGGTTATTTAGATTTAGAAGATCGACTGGATCCTGATTATCTGACATTTACACTGGGTATTACCATATTATTTCGGATATTCAATTCATTTAGTAATCAAAAATCTATGCAACGGCTATATGATTTAGTTGAAAAATATTTCCATTACGACCGAATGACCCAATCAAAATATCCAAATAAACGAGAAATAGCTAAAATCGCGATTGATGCTCTATTAGATACTGAAAATGAATGGGATATTGATCAAGATATTGATTTTAATTTCAACTATCCGAAAGAATTGCTGAAAGGTGTATATGAGTTTCTATCATATATGAAATTTTCACCTTTATTGTCGAAGCTGGATTATCTCTATGGATATAATATGCTTAATCTCTTAGCAGATCAAGAGCCAGTGAATAAAAGTGGTATTCACACTCGAGGGGGATATGGTGAAAACGGACCCATCACCGATGGTGGAGATATACCAATCGAAATACCCCCAGAAATTGAAGAAGAAATTGAGGATCTCTTAGAAAAACTTAAAGATTCGTTAGAAGACGGCGATAAAGGTGGAAGAAATAAAGTCATTAAGTCTATGTTTCGAAATGAATTAGATGTAAGAAAAAGTCTTGAGAGCACTTTAAAAAGTTACGTGAATTTCCAGCTGAATAAAACACATGCGGAAACTGAAACTTCAACAAGAGGGTTCAATATCCTATTAGATGCGTCCCGCAGAATTAGAACAGGAGATTGTCACATATTTACGAATAAAGTCGAAATTGAGAATAAATTGATTGTTCTACTAGATACGTCTGGGTCAGTTGGTTCTAAACTGCCTGTTGGAAGCCGAGATATACAAATTGCTCGCGGAGTCACGCAATTAGATTGCATGTCTGCACTTAGCTCTGTCTTGTTGGACAGATTCCTTGATACGAAGATATTTCAATTCAATTATGACTACTCTGAAATAAAGACTCCAAGTGATCTTAGGAAAATACCAGCTGGGGGCGGTACACGACTTTATGCTCTATTAGAATACGTATTTGAAGAGATTGTGACTAACAATAATCATATCCATTATCAGATTTTAATAATATCTGATGGAATGATTCAAGATCCTCGAAAGGTTTCAGAGATATTGAAAGAAAAACAAAATAATCATAACTTCACATTATCACTCTTCCAATTTGGTTCTCGAAAGTTATCTTGGTATCCTGACGAATATAAAGTCTATAAAATCGAGAGTGTTGATGATTTACTCAGAAGTTTGGAATCAATATCGCAATTAAATTAAAAGGAGGAATGAAAAAAAAATGCAAAAATCAGAAAGTTTATATGAAGAAAAGGGCGAAATAAAAGAGAGTGCAGATTATCAAAACTATGCATTACCTTATACAGTGAAATATGGGGACATGATATTCAAATATCTTATTGAGATGCAATTTATTATGTTGATAGTTACTGCACCAAAAAGATTTCAAGAATATCTCAAGAGAAAATCGAAATTGTATAAGTTGATCGAAGAAGAAGAAACTGAAGAACATATTACGCTCAAATTCAGACTAAACAAGAAATTGATGCATAGGATAAAAAATCTTAACCATAAAAAGATGGATGAAACAAATTTGGTTTCTCTTGTCAATTATTTCTTTGAGACGAGTATTTGGAGTATGAATGTATTTAATCGGTCATTTCTAACAGAAATACCGACAAATAGTGCCCAAAACTCAAGAAAAAAGCCGATTGAACTGTTCCCAAAGTACTCAGTTCCACATTACACTATCAACGCACATACAATTGAACCATTGAACTATAAGATATATGATTCGGAGATTAAGAATGCAACCCCAGCAAGTAAACTACACTCAAATAATGAATGTTGCCTTGTAGGGAAATATTGGTATGAGAAAGATATATATGGCGTGAGGATTAATGATAGCGATAGACTAAAATTATTAGAGTCATCCAAACAGAGCGAAAATAATTCTTCAGAGAATTCCGAATTACCTGAGCACTATTCGGTGATATTTGTAGAAATCAACAATAAGGAAATATTAGAAGGCGTTAAAATCCGTAAGAATCAATATATGAAAATTGACGGAGAGATTGTAGAAGATAACTCTAAGCTAATCAAACAATCATCGATCTATCGTATAATGAACCAAAGTGTTAGATCAACTAGTTTCAACGAATATCGGAGTGAGATTGGACAACAGATCGAGTTGAAGAAATTTAACAACGTTCAAAATATGCATAATATATTGAATAATACCGAAGAAATTGTAATAAGTAAAAAGAGAACACTAAAGAACTCAGAGATATTTAGTGAAGACAACCCCATCATCGATTTAATCATATTTGCGTGTCCACATCTGCTATTCTTTAGAAAACCTCGTCGAATTTACTTAGATGACTTATTAATTTCGCTGAAAAGATTTTATTATCACATCTTTGAACAGATACTATCTTTAGAGCTCTATAATAATATTATAACCATTGATTGGCTGTCAAATGTGATTTTAGACAAGGATATAGATAAAATAATCAAAGATACCGTATTCATGAGTTCTTCACAACAAGATCCATATATCTTATTAAAAAACACATTTGATATTCTCTCGCTGTTAAATCACAATATTATACCAAGAAATTTTGAGATTCCTAAGCAAGTACGAAATCAGTTATTCGAGAGACAAATGAAAGTTATCTTGAGGGGAATGTTGGATGAATTCTATCATATAAAAAACAACAAATACGTGATGAACAACACAACACGTTTCTTTGATGTACTATTACTCTTCTTGGTGAGACGGGATATTTTCATAGCTCAGAATTCATTTGTTGCAGACCTAATGTTGACCAAAATGCATAGACCGACTTTTAATCGAAGAAGTCTTCAAGAGATCAGATATTTAATAGACTGGTGTTATTTAGGCATAAATACTGCAGCTGCGATGAATTTTTACTATGCGCCAAAGTGGATTAAGGTTAAAATGAATCATAAACGTCTTTATGAGAAGTTCAGAGTGTTTAAACCAGAACTGGCAAAATGGTGCAGAAATAATGTGCTTTCTAAACAGCGTGAGAGTTTTCAATTGCCTGGTAAGTACTCAGGAAGATCAGTCACTTTAAAAGCAAAACATATACCAGTTAAAATCCAAGTAGATAATCATCATAAGAGTCGAGATATGCTAATTGAAGGAGAAGCCTTATCGATGGTAGAGAAATTTCCCTATTGTGTAATCATTGGAGATCCAGGAACGGGAAAAACATTCATTACCTATCAGTTATTGCAAAAGAAATTCGGGATGGATTATGAGCCGATACAGATACGTATAGACCTTGCTTTATTACATTCAAATTCGACGGAAGAGCTAGAAGACGACTTTAAAAAATGCTTGTTTGATATCAATGACATTGGAATAGATAATGCTCAGCTGTTGTATCAAATTGGCGCAATTACAGTGATATTAGATGCAGCAAATGAAATCAACAAAGAGATTCGACCACATATCTATAAGATGATACGGGAATTTACTAATATATTTCCTTTAGTCGATGTTGTAGTAACAACAAGAACAGCTCATTTCAATAATGAACTAAACTGGCCTAAACTAAAACTCGTCCCTTTAAGTAATGAACAAATTTTAGACTATGCTAGCGTCGAATTATCAGAAGTGCATACCGGGCTTGCTAAATCATTTAAATCATGGCTAAAAAACAACAAATTCGGTGGAAAGTTTCTTGAAATGTTTAGAGTACCCTATTTCCTAAGAATAGGATTGGAGCATTACAAGAAGAAATGTGCACAGTTGGATATTAAAAGCGAGATATTAACAGATGATCAAGAAAAAGAAGTATTCAGAACTCGTGAAATCTTTGAAAGCTACATTAAGGACGTGAGCCTAAGAAACATACTTTCAGTTTACGATGTGAAAGATATGGATCAACTCTATGACATCTTAAGAGAGGTTGCCTATTATGTCGTTGATAAGAAGAAGAATGAAACTGCAATCGCTGAAATGAAAGCAATTTCGATAATCGGTGGTAATTATCTAAAAAATTTGCCTGAATATAAAGATGTATCCGTAGCGGAATTAATAGAAAAAGTAGAAGCGCTAATAAATCAAAAGAATGTCATAAAAGATCTTAAGTTTGATAGGACAATGTTAGAAGAGGGCTTAGAAAGATTCACTTTAACGACAGAACAACAAAGCATATTAGACAGAGTCTTTGATATCTATGATTTATTGTTGGAGTCAAGTATAATATATGTGAATGCAAATCAAAATTCAACGCCAGATCGCAATTCTAAAGCATATAATGGACGGGAACTGTATGGATGCAGAGATAGATATGTCAGGTTTCAACATCAATCCCTACAAGAGTTCTTAGCTTCACGCCAATTCTATAATATATACTCTGGTCTTGATGTGAAGGAGAAACAGGAATTCCTTGAACTTAAAGTCAGATCGAAAGTATGGGAGGAAGTAATCTGGCAAATCTTCATATTTACGCCCGAAGATGATAAATTCATATCTGATCTCTTATACACACTATTAAATGCTAATATGAAACTGATAGGGCAATATTTACGTTCAGCAAGCGGTGAAATAAAAGGTGCACAAGTCATAGAAAAAGTAACGGATATTCTTATAGGAATTGTCGAAAATACAAATGAGATTAATCGGATACGAACGGAAAGCTTGCGTACTCTATTAGCAATCAATAATGCTAAATCACGCACCTTTATTGAAAAACTAATGAACGAACAGCTTTCAGAATCTAAAATGCAGGGATTATATCATCGCCCGACTTTCGTAAACTTGAAACTGTCGAAAAATTATCTGGATCCAAACATCGAGGTATATAGTTGCTTGCTATCGATGGTCATAAACACACATCTTGATTACAAGAAAGCAGATTTAATTTATTTAGACGAATACATATCAATCATTGAATGGTGTATTGAGTATTGTTCCTATAATACAGAATACGTAGCCGCAGTTAAAACATTGATTAATAATCTTGATGAAGAAGACTTAAAGGAGGAATTTTACCAGCGTTTAAGGGATCAGCTAGTTTATAGATGGTTAGAACGAGGAAATATGCATCAAGATAATACCATTGAATTAACGAAATACTTGATGAATAAAGGTATTAAATTTCCAAAAGATAAAATGCTTGAGATATTTAATACATCTTCAAAAATTCAACCATTATGGGATTTAGTGAGTAGAACTGGTAAAGAAAAGAGTGAATTCTTTGAGATTCTTATCAATAGAATTGTTCAATATCCATCAAGGCACATTACGTGGGAAAATAAATTTATAAAATACATTGATAAACATCTACCAGCGACCAAAAGAGTGGCAAATGCCCTTTATAATGTCTGGAGCCAAAGTAAAGGATATACACCATATGAGAAAACCCTAGAACACTTTGGACATCTAATCATGGATAAGCTCATTAATAGTCAGATCATTAATTCGGGCAGATTCTACAAGACGGCACTAAACTATGTTCAAAATCTACCAAAAGATGATAGAGACAATTTATTGGATGATATTAACGGAATACCACAGAGAATCTTAAGACATTCAGGATTAGCAGATGCCTATGACGACTTTAATCACTTACTACGAATCTTTCTTGATATGAAGATAGATTATAGCGAACTTTCAGAAGATACGAGAAATTTCATGATTAGAAAATGTAAATCTCACATCAGAAATTGCAAAAATGGCTCAATTGGATTTAATTCGCATTACAAACGATATACGGCACATCCTGCTTTCAAGTTACTTAAACAAGTATTCGTTTCCTTGGAGGATTTATTTGACTTCACAGATATCAAAGTGTATAGAAGTGATATTACTAAATGGATTATTGTTGTAAATGAGATCTTTAAGAAAATCAAAAATGAGCAAACATATTCCTTGGATACGTTGACAGATAAATTGAATCATCTCATTTCAAATATCGATAAAGATTGCTCAAATGATATTCGGGAGTTTATCATTGATGTTATCTCACAAAAAGTGTTGCCAGAGAGTAAAGTTCCGAAAACTAACGTGTATAAATGGACCCAAATAATAGATCAGATAGATGGCACAACTAAAGAAATGAAGCAGTTGATAACTTGGTTATTGATCTGCACGGATAACTCTAAGATCGGTGAAAAAGCAGACGATTATCTTGAAAATAAACTCAAGTTGGAAGGACAGAGATTTAATATAAAGAATATTTCATTCACTAATCAGCTCATCTTCCTAATTGCATATCACTATAATCAAGAACTATCTTGGTTAAATAAACGAATTGACCAAGTGTTGAAATCATACTATGCAGAATCAGATTTATCAAATATGTTGGGAGATATTGCATACTATTACTGGCCAAAAGATTCAGACTTATTAGCGAAATTCAGCATATTGCTGAGGAAGACTTCGGTTATATTCGGTAATTCGTATGACAATATAATCATAGATAGCATCTTGGGTTATGGGTACAATAGAAGCAATTTGAATAATGCAATCAAATATATAATTGACATGAACAACCATAGTCTCTTTAGTGATTTTCTCGGATTTGTTTCAGGATTCACAAATATATGGCTTAGCCCTAATCTGAACGAAGATCAAGAAAAGAAAGCAGTTGAATTATTCAAAGTAGCATTGCGTAAGAATAGAACATCGTTTTACGGAACGAAAAAATATCTTAGATTCATTAATATAACGAATTACGGCCAATATAATATCGAAGATTTTAAAGGCGTATGGAATAATATGGGTTCAGCTAGTGATTACATCGAAAAAGTCCTAAAGTGTATATTAAATGAACCAAAGAATAAAGCAGCGATGATAAAGGATCAAAATAATGAAACTCTTAATAGAATTATCAGGAAATGCAAAAATAATTCAAAAGCGATCCTAGACTGTTTACGATACATTGAAGAGAGATATAGTTTCTCCGAAATCATAGAATTCATACAACAGCCAATCTTACTGGATTGTATACCTAGTACTCGCTCAAGGTATACACAAAAATATGTTGATCGGGTTTATAGTTTACTCTTGAAGCTACCTATCTCGCTGGTAATCGATAATATGGATATGTTTAGACAATATATTAGCAAATATCAAAGTAAACGTGTCAGAGGAATATGGTTCAATATCATAAGATTGTTGGAGAAACATTTAGGCGTTTCGCTATTCAGTAAATCTCTATAATTTGAATCTACAATAATTACTTTTTTTTTTTTTATAAATCGATTTAAGGTTATGTTTATGTGATCAAACTTGATCAACCTGAACCTTTACAGGTTATGATCATATAGGAAAAAAGAGTATTTAAATCTTACGGCAAATCTTTATACTCTGGTCGCCACTATAAGCCCAAATCCCACTAAACGTCTAAAAATAAAGTAATTTATACATTAAAACTTTGGTTATGTCCGTTTTTATGGACAATATGTATGAAAATATGTTAATTGCTGTCAGGCGGTCCCAATCCCAAACTAACATAGAGAAACGTATCTTCAGGGCTTTCAATAA
>WJKO01000500.1 GCA_014729055.1 Promethearchaeota archaeon
AGCGGGTATGATTGGTTTGAGTGTGCTTGCAAATGTTGTAAGGGCGGGGGCAAAAAATATTTGGATGAGCGATTTAGATGAAGACAGATTGAAGATTGCTAAAGAAATGGGAGCTACCCGAGTTATTAATGCTAAGGAAGATGTAGTAAAGATTATTCGAGAAGAGGCAGGATACGAAGGTGTTGACGTTGCATTTGAAGCAGTTGGAATTGAGGCATCATTAAGGACATGCATGGATATTATCCGAAAAGGCGCGAGAATTGTGGTTATCGGTGTGTTTGGAGAAGAATCAAAAATAAAAAGCGCAATTGTTCAAGATTGGGAAATGGAATTAATAGGATCCTTGATGTATACGAGACGCGACTTAAAAGAAGCTATCACTTTGCTTGCTAATCAAGAATTTCCCGCTGATACGATCATCGGCAAAGTATTTCCTTTAACAGAAGCGGACAAAGCTTTCGATTATGCACGAAATAACAAGACAGATATTAAGATTTTGCTCGAAATAAACAAAGAATAAAGAAAAGAAGCGATAAAGAAATTTATAAATAGGAATCCATTTCTTTTTAGATATTTTTTTGTTTAATAATTAATTTCAAGGAATAATCCATCATGGAGAAGCATGAAAAGGACAGCGTAGAAGAATTAAACAGCAACTCTAAACGACTATATTCTTTGGAAATTCAAAAAAATGCGGAAAATATTAATTTTAAGTTCAACGAAAGATTTGGTTTAAATTCAGATTATTTCAAGAAATTTATAGACTTATTGCCAGAAAACGCAGATTTCTCAGAATGGAAGGCACATTTTAGCACAATATACCATGACTCTCATTTGGATAGAAACTTATTTTATCGCCATTGTTATTTGCTTTTCGTTTGTCAAAGGTGTTTTCAGATTTTACATGAGAACATAAAAACTCGATGGAATATAGATTTAAATGCAGAAATTAATAATGCCAAAGTCATAACAAAAAAATACTTCAATTTTCTCCATTCAATTGATTCAGACAACTCGGTTTACATAAAATCAATACAAAACGCTTTAAACGATTTTTTTGAATTGATATTTTCACAAAACATTGAAATCATAGATATTTTTAATCTATTCTATCAAGAAATTATAATTCCTAACCAGAGACATAAGCTTGGTGAGTTTTTCACGCCTATCCCGCTTGTGAATCTCATGGTAACTGAGACTTATGAATTAGGTAGTCTCGTATTAGATCCAGCTTGTGGAACGGGTACTTTCTTGGTAGAGATAATTAGAAAGATTTTCAAGCATTATCATGAATCACCTAATCTCAAGATTCTTGAATCAATAAAACACCTTTATGGCGTAGAAATAAACCCCATCACTATTAATGTTACGAAATTAAACCTCATAACGTATATCACTCACCAGTACATACTAATCGACCGCAAGTATGAAAAAGAATCTGACGATAGAATTAACCCGTCGATTCTCACGAGTATCCTTGAAACCATTAATCGACATTTATTTAATAAAGACTTTCTTCTAAATTCAAGTTCTGAATTCAAATCAATGCAAGGGTTCGATTTAATCATTGGAAATCCCCCTTGGTTGGTTATAAATGGAGTAAATTCATTAGATTATAAATTAAAACTAAAGACGCTCGCAGAGAAACTTGAGATAGGTTCTAATACGCAAAATATTAGTAACATGGAATTATCTTCGCTGTTTTTTGCAAAAAGTGTGTCTGAATTATTAAATGCTTCTGGAAAAATCTTTTTTGTGACCAGTGCGGGAATAATGACAGGATCTCAAAATGATCGATTGAGGCAGTTTAAAGGATTAAAAAACATCAGAATCTGGAAATTTGACAAGGATTTATTCAATATTCATAATATTTGCGTATATGCTGAAAAAGGAGAACAAGAAATCGAAAAAAAATATAAAATCCCCGTAGAAACGAAGAAATGCAAAGATGATCCTATTGAGTATTTAGATGGTACTTCTGAAATCTATGTACCGATTTATGTGAATAATGATGGAAAAAATAACAAATTTGGGTCGGATCTACATATTGGACGTCTAATTCCTGAAGAAAAACACTTTAATTTGGATCAACCCTCGTTATATCAAGAATTATTCAGACAAGGGGCTTGCCTCGGTCCGAGAAATCTTCTATATTGCCAAATAAACCCATATACTGAGATTCAAAACACCGAAAAAGAAAACATTGTTTCAATACAACCAGATCTATCAGTTCAATATAAAAAATACAGTAAATGGGATTTTATCGCTTATGAAAAGGCGGAAGTTGAATTAGATTATATTTACACAAGCGCAAAAAGTACTCAATTGATACCGTTTTTACTCTTAGCAACGAAAATCCTATATATTCCCGTTCCGATCTTTAAGCAATCTGATTTATCTACAAAATATTATAAAGCTAAGAATTCGGGAAACCCGTTTGAACCATACTTTGGTAAAAATACATATGCGGAACAACATTTTAAAACCTTAAACAAAATATATGTAGAACACATGAAATCTGGAGCCGCAATACCAACACTAATAGAGAATATGAACCATAATAACAAACTCTTTAATTCTAACCAACAAGCAAAATACAAGATAGTATATAATGGTATTGGAAGTATAGTAAAGTCTGCTATAGTCCAAGGAAATATTGTAATAGATTCATCTCTATATTATTATACGCCTGAAAATGAGGATGAAGCCTATTATTTAATGGGTGTTCTAAACTCGAATATCGTCACAGAGCGCGTGAAGAAGATCGGTTCGACCGGCTCAAGTGGATCATTAAGAAATATCCACAAGAATCCCCTAAAATTGAATATTCCAAAGTATGAAAATACTAAAACACAGAATAAGATTGTAAAACTATCTAAAGAACTTGAAAATTACGCACTTAATACCGCCAGTAAATCTATTCAAAGCGAAATTGAAGAGTATATCCAAAAACAAGGATTTTGTCAAAAATGCGGGAAAGTGTTTTTAACACGAAATGTTCAAACGCACATAACAAAGTGCAACAAAAATAAGGATTATTCTGTTGTCAAGCAAATTTTAAGCATTTTGGGTAACGATACCCTTCAAAATCTAAATACACCAAAAAAAATAAAAAAACTGATACAGAAAAAGGAGTTTATGAAATCCATTCTCAATTCTCCGAAAAATCAAAAACCAACGGATCCAGAATATGAGGGAATTGTTGTAGATGCTATTAAGGATAGTAGAAATTTTCTGTTTAAACGAATTATGGAAGCTTTTTTAAAACCTAAAACAATACAGAATCTCCTCTTAAGAGATAAAAAATTTACTGAAAAATTGCGTAGATTAAACAAATATGTCGTAGAAATCATTTAAGAACAATAGATAACAGAAATAAGTTAGAAATGGATTAAAAATAGAGAAAAAAAATAAAAATGTTATTTATCATTAATTTTTACCCAATTGCGCCCCGCAGTAATGACAAAAGACGGCTTCTTTGGAGTTTTCAGAACCACAATACGGACAAATTCCCTTTTTCTTTTTACTTACCTCAAATATCTTATTATATTCGTCCTTGACATCTTTCAACTCTTGTTCCTTCAAATATTCCTTATATGGAAGTTCCATGTTCTTTATAAGGTCAAGATTAGCCCTGTAATCTTGCCAAGTCTTAATATCAACTTTAAGTATAGATTTGTCCTTAAGCAACACATCTTTCCTCTCATCCGAATTAATTAAAGCAAGATTTGTAAGAAATCTCTTCAATTTTAGTCTTTTAATCAGATTTTGGTTACTTTCCTTAACGATAAATTTGATAAAGTCTTTTTTTAATGAATATTTGTTATCTGAAATATCTAAACAATCTAAATCTAATGAGCTTATATCAGGGACAATTTGCTCCCGATTTTTAATTTCCGCATTGATTTTTTGCTGAATTGATTTAATTTTAGATTTAATGTTCTTAGGACTAGTATTTGCGGCTATCTGCACAGATGTCGTAGTGTAATTTGGTTGCACTTGATGATATATGTAATAGGATCTGGGATAAAAATGCCTTCTACGAGGTGCGAATTGACGATTTCGCCTTGGATTGCCTTTAAAATAGGGGTTTCTGCCATAGAAGATTTTTTTTCGTGGCATATTATCACATTCTTTTGTTGAATTAGAATAAAATCAAGATTATCTAGTCAATATTCATTTATATTATTTTGCATATATATTCATAACTATTTCAGACTTTTAATCAAATGCAAATAGACATTGGTTTTGGATAAAAAAGAAATAAAATTGAACCTCATCTTAAAAGTTTTTCAGAACTACCTTAAAAGCTTTTCAATATCTTGTATCGTATGATCTGACATGGGACCGAACGAGGTAACCTTAAGAGCCCCGACGGCATTTGCAAACCTTAAATTCTCTTCCAATGGCACGTTATTTAAGTATCCTACTATAAAAGCTCCACCAAAGCTGTCACCTGCGCCTGTTGGATCTATTTCCTCAACTTTGAAACTATTAGTGTTAACAATTCCATCAGATGTATAAGCCCGGCTGCCATCTTTGCCTCTTTTTAATATGACTATCTTGGGATTCATTGAAAGCAGTCTTTTACATGCATTATCAGCACCCTTCTCTTGAGCTAACATTTCGGCTTCCTCTCCACTGGGCAATAAAATTGTGGTCGCATCTAATACTGGTTTACAAATTTCAATTATCTCTTCTATGGGCATCATCTCAGGACGTAAATTCGGATCAAAGGATATTTCTACCTCTGGATTTTGCTCTCTGGCAATTTTTATTGCTTTATAGCACGCTTCTTTACTCGATTCACTGATTGAAAGTGCAGAACCCATTATATGTAAGCATTTTATATTGCTAAAGTACTCCTCATTTATGTCATTAGGACTTGTTTTACCAGCCGCCCCTCTGGAAAAAATAAATTTACGAGATCCATCTTCATTATACTGTACAAATGCTATTCCAGTTGTATCTTCTGAATCCACCCTGACTTGAGAAATATCAACACCGTCCTTTTCCAATTTTTGAGTAAGTGCACGTCCAAAATCGTCATCCCCTACTACACCGATAAATCCGGTGCTCAAATCTTTATTTTTTGCCATTCTGGCAGCACTATCTATGAAAATACAAGGTGCACCACTCGGATATGGTCCTTTATAGAGTCCAGGCACTATATGAGGGACTCCAACCTTTGCCCTCATAATTTCGACAAGCATTTCTCCTAAACAAATAATTTCTGGTGACATAATTAAAAAATCGCAAGAAAAATTCTTAAGTATTTTTAATTCTCAGAATAAAAATATGAAAATGTAGTTATTTATAGATAACAATAATTCAAAAATACATTTATCAATAATTAAGGAGAATATAACCATAATGGCTTATGAAGAACTGATTCGAGAATTCGATCTCATTCTATGGACCGCTGCAAATTTTCTAACGTTATTCAATAGTATTTTTACTCTAAGACTCGTTAGAAATGAGAGGTTGGATAAATCTCAGCGACACGCTAATCTGACTTGGGGGCTTTATTTTCTGTTTATGTTATTTGGAAATATATTGAATATTGTATGGAGATTGTATCTTGTTGAGACGGCAGGTATGGATATTGCAAAATTGGTCGAAAAAATATCCCTTATTATGATTAGCGTTGGTTGGTTAGTAATAATTGGATATTTTGATCGTAAAATGTTGATACTGAAAAAGCCGTATTTCTTTTATATTATGTGTATATCGACTTTATTAACTATTATCGTTGGATTTCACCAAGGTACAATTCTCGAAATAATATATTTTATAACGACTTCAATTGGATTCTCGGTATTTCCAATATTATTCTTAATGATAAGCAGAAGGTCAGAAGGTATATTAAAAAAAAACGCAAGACGGATATTCATAGCCGCAGTTTTGTTTGGAGTTGGATTGTTGGTACAGACGCAAAATGTTGAGCCATTTTTGCCACAGATCATAGCACTATTTGAATCAACCCTCCATCTTCCGTATTTAATCGTTTCGCCAATAATGATAATAATATCAATGATAACATTTTGGTTAGGAATCTGGAATCTATATCTCTATAATATTGAAATTGAGTAGGAAGAATACATATGGACGTCGTCAGAGAAATTGATTTAATGCTTTGGGTTAGTAGCATAACATTTACGAGCTTCCTTGCATATACGGTACAATACAAAATACATCGAAAAAGAATTGAAGATGAGGTTGTCTATAAGAATATCCAAACGTGGATTTATTTTTTTATATGTAAAGCAATCGGCAATACGTTCGGGATCATCAATAGATTATATTTAGGTGAAACACCCAACTTAAAGGTTCTCTTCGATATGATTTCAATTGGATTCGATTTGTCCGCCATAACGATCAAGGTAAATTATTTAGAGAAGACTCTAAAGTTATTCGAGCGCCCATATCTAACGTATTTCAATATAATTACGATTATTATTACTTTCATAACAGGAGAAGCTCTTAAATCCAATGAAGTAGTTATGATCATTGTTTTTATTCTTCAAGTCGTTGGCTTTCTATTTTTACCACTTATGTATCTATATATGATATTTCATTCGAAGGGTCCCATTCGGCGCAATGCGATATTTATTTTAGCAGGATTATTGATATTGGAAATTGGATTGTCAATTCAAGCCCATAATTTAACGGTAATTTGGCCAGATCTTCCAGCAACCTTCCAAGAAATTACAGGAATATCCTACCTATATACCACGCCCATTGAAATAATGGTTGGAAATTTCTTAATCTATAAAGGATTTATCGATTCATTTTAAATCTGGAGGAATCATAAACAAATGAAAAAGTTTAATTCCTCTGAATCGCAAGATTGGGAAAATTTACACGTAATTTCGATAAATAAGGAACCACCGAGAAATACATCAATTCCATTTTGTTATAATAATAACGCCAAATCATGTAAT